>JAFGSQ010000029.1 GCA_016934535.1 candidate division WOR-3 bacterium | reverse complement strand
GTCGCTAGCTCAGGAGGTAGAGCACCTGCCTTTTAAGCAGGGGGCCGTGGGTTCGAATCCCACGCGACTCATTTAATCAGGAGGAAAAATGAAATACGATATACTAAGGAAAATTACGCTTTTTAAATACCTTTCGGACTCCGAGATAGATGTGCTTACCAATCAGCTGACAGAGAAATCGTTCAACGAAGGCGAAGTAATAGTTCAGGAAAAAAACAACGGCAGGGAAATGTACATTATTGTCGAAGGAGACGTTCAGGTGCTTCTTCAGAGGGAAGACACTCTACTCGTCCTCGCCAAATTAACTCCAGGCGGTTTTGTTGGAGACATGTCGCTCCTGACTGATCTTCCGAGAAGCGCAACGGTTAAAACGCTCACCAAAGCAAAAATGCTCGTCTTCAAAAAAGAAAACCTCGACGCCATAATGGAAAAATTTCCTTCAACTGCCGCGAAGTTTTTAAAAGCGCTCTCCGAAGAACTTTGCGAAAGGATACAAAACGCAAACGAAAACGTGGAAACGCTTTTTCTTATAAACAAAGCCATTGTTGACAACGAACAGTTCAGGAGGCTTTACATCGGAGCCCACAAACAAACGCCTCCGGCTTCAACTTCTTGATGATTCTCTTTTTTCTATTTCTGTCTCATTTTTCTTCCTTTCACGCACACACGGATTTTTTGACGCCCGAAATCGGCAAGAGATGGCGTTTAGGAATTAACGCCCTGTCGTATTACAGCCAGAGTGAAATGGACGATTCCCTGGATTATTTTTTATCCGAAGGTGCTCTTCTTGAATGGAAAATCAATTCGTTCATGAGGACTTCGGGAGGTTTTTTTTTGGAAAACACAGAAAAAAAATCGTCTGCGTCCCCTCTTTTCAATTTTGTTGCAGGGGGGCCAGGGGGCGCTTTCACAGATCTCGGAGCAAGTTTCTCGGTTTCAAATAACGGTTTCTCCGCATCCTTGCTCGCTGACGTTCAAAGAAACAAGATCTGCGGATTTTTGTTTTCTCCGGGTTACTTCTGGGGAGACTCAACATCTTTTCCATACTTGTCTTCAAGGTTCTATTTCACTCAAACTTCAAACAGATCTTACGTGGAAATCGAAAAGCAGTTCGGAAAAGATTCGCCGTTTTTTTCCTTCGACAACTCTTTCGTAAAATTCGGAATCCTCACGGAATTTTTCGGAAATTTTTCACTCGAAATACTGACTTCCGTGCGCCTGGGTTCGCAATTTCCGGCTTCCTGTCCCGACTGGACCCTGGGTGCGAAAATTTTTGCCGGTCTTATAAGAGATCCTTCTTCAGTAAGAGGTTCAGGCACTCTTGCTGGCACTGTTAAATCAGAAGGCGGCGAACCCGTTCGAAACGCCGTGGTCTCGCTTGTATCCGATTCTCCTGTCGAGATTTTCACGGATTCCTCGGGTTTTTTCAACTTCACCGACGTGCCTTCAGGTTTTGTCACTCTGAACGTCGTTTCAGAAGGATTCAGAGCTCTGAGCATGCCGGTTTCGGTGAGAAAAAACCAGAACGTTTTCCTCGAACTCACTCTCGATCAATCCGTCGAAAGCATCTTGTATGATTTGTCAGTATACGATTATTTTACCGGACAACCTGTCCTTTCGCACATAAGAGGACGCGATCTTTCTTTTTCATTCACAGACACTTCTGTCTCGGCCAATGAAAACGAGACTCTTTACATCGAAAGCGATAACTACCTTACAGCCGCCGTAGCCCCTCAGAAAACAACCTCTGTCAGAGTGCCGATCCTGCCCGTAAACGGACGGTTCATTTTTGAAACTCAAGACTTTGAAGATTCCACCCTCTCTTCGTCCGGCATGATGAGGCTTATGGAACTAAAGTTTTTACTGGATTTTTACCCTAATTCGGCTCTTACTTTCGAAGGACGGGATGATTTTTCTGAAATAATCAGAAATTCATTGTTTACGTTCTTTTCTTTGAACAATGATGTTGAAATTATCGCCTTACCCGGGGATTCCACTCTTGAGATAACTTTCGACGACGTTTATGAAAGATGATCTCATCCTCAAAGGAAAACTTGACCGCCTTTCTCTTCTCGATGTCCTCGTAATGATTTTCTGCATCAAATGCGAGGGTAAACTCATACTGGACGAAGAGTCGTACATTGTATTTAAAAACTCAAAACCTGTTTTTGCCTCTTCCGGATGCACCGAAGGGCTTGAATCGCTGAAAGAGATCCTCGAGAAATCCTGGAAAGAGTTCCGACTGACAGTACTGAATGAAGATGTGATCCCGAATCTGATATGCGACAGCCACTTCATAATAAGTTACAGGGAAAAGAATTTTCCGAACGAATCGCGAATGAACTTTGCCGACACCGGTAAAGAGCTTTCAAAAAATTATCTTTCAATGCTTGAATTTTATTCAAAACTCATCCACGAACTGAGCAACCCCCTGACCATAATAAAGGGATGTGTCCAGTTGTCAGAAAGACACGTCGCCCAGAACAGGAAAGTGCCTCATGAAGTCCAGGAATCAATAAAACAGATGGAAGAAAAAGTTTCAAAGCAGGTCGCGAGAATGACAAAACTGATCGGCTCAGCAAAAAAACTGTCAAAACCCAGCTCGAGAAAAGAAGTCGTTTACGACGTCAAAATACTTCTCGATGAATGGATAGAGACCTGTGAATTTTCAAAAAACAAAGAAATCCAGCTCTATTACAGTAACGAGGCAAAAGAAGCCAAAATTTACGGCGAACCCGACGAGTTGATTCAGGCGATATCCAATATACTTGAAAATTCTACGCAAGCTTGTCTATTGTCAGGCAAGAGACCTTGTGTTATAGTACTTTATATGACAAACAGTGAAAGTCGTCTTCTGATAAACATCACTGACAACGGTGTGGGAATTGACAAAGACCGGATGGAAGACATTTTCGAGCCTTTCTTTTCTACTTATCCGGAAGGATTCGGACTGGGATTGAACGTCGTAAAAGCCATCATTGACGGCATGTCCGGAGAAATTGACATCAAGAGCAATAAAGGCTCTGGAACTGAAGTCACAATAACTCTTCCATTAATGAAGTGAAAGACCATACAAAATGAAAGATTCGCTTTTTTCGGAGAAAAAGAAAAAAGTGATGGTTATTGACGACGAAGCCGACATAGCTTCTCTAGTCGGTGAAAGATTGTCCGAATCCGGATTCGAAACTGAAATCGAATGGGATCCCCGGGAAGCCATAAAAAAACTTAAGAACAACTCCTTCGATCTCGTCGTAACCGATCTCAAAATGCCGTACGTAGACGGTTTTCAACTCATGGGTTGGATGAAGGATTTTTCTCCTCTGACGAAAGTTGCGGTCATAACCGCTCACGGGTCACCTACGGCACAGAGAATAGCCATCAACAATGGAGCTGTTCTTTACATTGAAAAACCTTTCGACCTAGATGAGTTCGCGCAGAAAGTGGAAGAAATAATGCAGCCTTCCAGAGAATTCGAAGCCAAAATCGAATCCATTTCACCGTTCGATTTGATCCAAATTGTCTCTCTCACAGGCGGTAACAGAAGGATATCCGTCGTATCATCCAAAGGGACCGGAGAGATGTATATAAAAAACGGCAAACTTGTTTACGCCGTGGCCGAAGGCTGTCAGATGATAGAGGCGTTCAACCTGATGCTGTCCTGGGACAGCGGGATATTCAACGTGCTTCATTGGGCTGACCCGCCGGATGAGACAGGCTCAGTAGACGTTTCTTTTCTTTTGCTCGAAGCGGCGAGAGCTTTCGACGAAAATGCCAAAAAAGACGGTGAAAAGAAAGAGTCAAAAAAGACCTATGCCTCGTCGCCAAAAAACGTACCCGGAGACAAAAACAGTTACGATAAAATTGCCTCCGCCAAAGGCGTCGAAGCTTCAGTTAGGCTTGACGAAAAATGGAAAATCCTCGAAACGAACAACGAACCGGTCGCCCGCAGCGCCGTCAAAGCGAGTTTCTTCCTCAACGAATGGGGCAGGAACATTGGGAAAAAATTCTCTTTTCACAATCTCAGCGAAATCGTATTGTTCATATCCGACCGCGAACTCTGGATAAAAACGGGTATTTCCGAGAACCAGATATTTTTACTGGCTCCTAAAATCACTCACGAAAACATTAAAAAAGAGATAAACAGATGATTTCGGCGGCTTTACAGGATGTCGAAAAAGTTTTTACAGGAAAGGAAAACGTAAAGGGAATAATGATCTTCAGTTTGACAGGCAAGACAAAACATTCAAATCTCTCGATTCCGATTCAGGATTCGGAAGACATCGGAAGATCGTTGGTAATCCTGTGGGATGCGCTCAAGAAATCCGGAATAAAAGGCGGTGTCATAAGCTGGATTTACGCCGAAGGGTTGATATATATGAAGGATTTTGACGGAGGGTTCATCGTGTCTCTTACCTCGAGCAAATCGGTAGAAAATGAAATGATACAATCCATGCTGGATTCTTCGGAATTGCTTAAAGGGACTTTCACCGACGAATCCGAGAAAAGCATACTGAGCACGATTGAAGAAAAAAAGACAAAAAAAATCGCCGCAGAGCAGATGCTGACTGAAAGCGGCCTCAACGAAATCGTCAAAAAAGTTAAAGATTCAGCTTCGAATATAGCCGGTTCTTGGATAGAATACTACTTTGACGATCTCGTTCAGGAATGGATAGACATGACTCAACCGAGGAAGTCACATTTGAAAAATCTCGTCAAAGCTGTCAGTGAATATATAGATGAAGGAGCAAAAAGAAACGGCTTTTTAAATGAATCAAGCAACATCATAGGAGAGTGAATTAAATGATTTTGAAGCGGACGACTGCGATAATCATATTGCTTATAATAAATTCCCAGATGATTTTTTCCGACGGTTTTTCGGAATGGTATGAGAAGACTTTTGAAAAAGAGGAAACAGGCATAGGCATGTCTTTTCTTAAACTCCCTGTTTCGGCCAGACAAGCAGCCATGGGTGGAACGAGCGCAGCGGTGAACGAAGGGGCAGGCGGTGTTTACAGCAATCCGGCAAAAATGCTCACGCCCGAACCGCAAAAAAGCTTCGTATTCAATCATCAGAACCTCGTTCAGGGCATACATCAGGAGTTCGCCGGATTCTTGTTTTCCGGTTCCGGAAAAGCGATCGGTTTCTCTGCGAGCGGCCTTTTCGTCGGCGGAATGGAGTACAGGACGGGTCCCGGTGAATCACAGGGTGATTTCAGCGCTTTCGATTTCTCGGCTTCCCTTTCCGGCGCTTACAGATTGTACAGCGACATGTCTGTTGGACTCAGAACCAAAATAATCCACGAAAGGATATTCGAATACAGCGCAACTGTTTACGCGTTTGATTTCGGCGTTCTTTATCGTCCGTTCGACAGGTTGAAATTCGGAGCAACTCTTGAAAACCTGGGCCCGAAATATTCGATGATCAAAGATTCAAAAACTTTGTCCAGGCTTCCTCTCACTTGGAGAGCAGGATTTGCTTTTACTCTTCCATCTGTCTGGAATATGCAGGAATGCCTGGCTCTCGACGTATGGAAATCGCCGGATGTCAGATTGCGGGTTGACGCGGGAGCGGAAATTACCCATTCGAGCCATTTTTCACTGAGATTCGGCGGAAAGTTCAATTACGACACTCAATCTTTCACCGCCGGATTCGGTTACCTGTGGAAAAACATCACCTTCGACTACGCCTTCGTACCTTACACGTCCAGCCTCGGTCAGGCGCATGTCATTACCTTGACACTTTCTCTTTAAAGGAGGTCACATGGCGGCATTGAGCGGTAAACTTACGGATTTCGAAATACCGACTATTCTTCAGTTTATAAAAATGAGCAACAAAAACGGTATTTTGAAGATTGTCTCCGATAAAGTCATGGGTGAGATACACTTTAAAGGCTCGGCAATTGTTTACGCCATGGACGGAGACGAGAACAGCGGGGAAGTAGCTCTTTTTAACCTGTTTCAGCTGAAAGACGGAGCTTTTGAATTCGTACCTTCAGAAAATATTCGAAACAGCCATTTTGATCTTCCCATTGACAATGCTTACGAGTCTCTGCAGTCTCAGCTCAAGGAATGGGAAGAAATAACCAAAGCGATACCCGATCTGAACCTGTCCGTCAAACTTATTCCCGACCCTTCCGTCAAAGAGGTGAAAGTTTCTCCTCCCCAATGGATAATTGCGGCTCAGGTAGACGACTTGAAAAGTTTGAAGGAGCTTTCATTAACCACCGGTTTTTCTCAGCTCGAAACGGCCAAAATTGTATATTCGCTTATAAGAACAGGCCTTGCGAAAGTATCGGACAACTCCGGTGAAAAACAGGAAAACAATGAACCGCCTCTCATGGAAGATCAGCTCGACGACCTTTACGAAGAGGAAGAAGATGTGGAAGAAGAAAAGCCCGTCGGCAAAGAGACCGAAGAAGAAAGATCAAGAAGAATATCGAGAAGAAAACATAAAAAAGGATTTTTCAGATAATAAGCAGTCATAATCTCTCAATTTAAAACATAAGTTGTCTTCACCAAATCTTAGCAGGAGAAATAAATGGCAGACGTGAGACCTTTCAGGGCCGTCAGACCGCCCGCCGAAATCGCAGACAAAGTCGCTTCCTTCCCCTACGACGTGATATCGTCTGAAGAAGCAAGGCATATTGCCGGCGGCAATGAACTCGCTTTCCTTCACATCACAAAACCCGAAATCGATCTTGATCCTTCCATAGATCTTTACGACGACAAGGTGTATGAAAAAGGCGCGGAAAACATGAAGAAATTCCTCGAAAAAGGCTGGCTTGCAATGGAAGAGGAAGCAAACTATTATCTTTACAGACAAATAATGGGGGACCACAGCCAAATCGGAATTGTGGCTTGCGCCAGCGCCGACGATTACGAAGCAGACGTAATAAAAAAACACGAACTGACAAGAAAAGACAAAGAAAACGACCGATTAAAGCACATATTGTCTTTGAACGCCAATACCGGCCCTGTTTTTCTAACATACCTGGCCCGAAAAGAAATTGACGAATTTGTCTTTTCTTTCGTCAAAACAAAACCTCCCCTGTACGACTTCAGGACAGAAGACGGGATAGCGCATACTTTTTGGCGGGTTTCGGATAAAAAAGACGTCGAATTTCTGAGAAACAGTTTCATGAAAATCGGCACTCTCTATGTCGCCGACGGACATCACCGGAGTGCGTCTGCCGTACGTGCGAGAGCCTTGTACAGGGAAAAAAATACCTCTCACACGGGCGATGAAGAGTACAATTTCTTTCTGTCAGTCATATTTCCTCACAATCAAATGAACATAATTGATTACAACCGGGTTGTCAAAGACCTGAACCGAAGAGATAAAAACAGCTTTCTCAAAGAGATAGAAAAATCTTTCGAAATCGGTAAAATAAACTGTCCTGATCCGGAAAAATGCAAACCTTCCGAAATGCATTGTTTTCTGATGTATCTGGACGGTGAATTTTACTCTCTCAGAACCAGAAAAGTGCTTCTCGGCTCCAAAGATCCTCTGGAGCTTCTCGATGTCAATATACTTCAAAAAAATATACTCGACCCCATTCTCGGCATTGCAGACCCCCGCACAGATAAACGGGTGGATTTCATCGGCGGGATAAGAGGCGTCGTAGAATTGAAAAGATTGGTAGACAGCGGAAAGTTCGCAGTCGCTTTTTCTCTCTATCCGGTCAGCATTGAAGAGCTTATAGCCATTGCCGACAGCGGGAAAACGATGCCGCCGAAATCAACATGGTTTGAACCCAAACTCAGGAGTGGTTTGGCGATACATATTCTGTCGTAGAGAATTCAGCCGACGATTTTATGGAAAAGGTATCCTTTTTTATAAAATATTACGGTGTTATGGTTTATCCAGTCTCCTATTATTCCTAGTTTTTTGCCGCTTTCGCTGTATATAAACGGTTTGTGGAGATGTCCCAGCAAGACGTAATCAAAATCCTGGTTCCATTTGATTTTTGCGAACCTGATGTATTTTTCAAAAGTAAAATTCAATTTTTTTGATCTTCCCCTGCTCATTTTTGAAATAGCTCTCGCCAAAACGAGTCCGATTTTGGGATGTATAGTTCTGAAAAGAAAAATACTGCCTTTATTTCTGAGGACAAAACGCGCAAATTTGTCCCCGGGGGTGTTTTTGTCTATAGTTTCGCCGTGAGACACCCAGAATTTTTTCCCGTTGAAATCCAGTTCAAGTTCCTCACAGCATTTGATTCCCGTGCTTTCTTCGATCAGCTTTTTACCCCACAGGTCATGGTTTCCGAGAACAAAAACCACATTCGGACACTTTTTCGAAAGCTGAAATATCTCTATGAGAATTTTCATGTTGTCGACTTCGATGAACTTTCCGTAATCAAACAGAAAATCAAAAATATCGCCGTTAAATATCACCGGGATATTTTTTTCAGAAAGTCGCTCTAACAATCCCGAGAATAGCTTTTTTTTGAGGATTTCTTTCTCGGTAGCTTCCGAGCCGAAATGAGCGTCTCCTATGAAACATATCTCATCTAGAGGAGACGTAATTTTCAAGGACAGCTTTGATGTATTCTTTGGCTTCATTGTAGATTCCTGGTGAATGGGATTCTCTCGGCCCTGCGATGTTTAAAATAGATGGTCTGATTTTAGCGAGCCAGTTCACCGTTTCTTTTATTTCACCGGTTCCGATTTTACAGACTTTGTGAGGTTTTTTGTACTGTTTGGCGTATTTCAACGTGAGATTGGTTCCTGCGCTGTTTCTGCATTCTTTTTTCGTCACCACCAGGGTCGCGTCGCTCTGAATTACGTTCAGCCTTGTCCTTTCCCAGTAATGAGAAGTCGGAGTCTCTATCATTCTGTATTTTGCAGGGACCTTACCGTCTTCGGCTTTTCTGCCTTTGGGGCACCATCCTCCCGTCAACAGCCCGATCTCGACTGCGGCGTCGAGAGCCGCTCTGTCTATTCCCGTCTGTCCCCCAGAGCAAACAGCGAGTTTAATAACAATTTTTTTCATGCCTTTTATAATATCACAACAATATTTAAAATTAACTTTTTTTGTTCAGTTCTAATAAATCATCGGCGTTTTTTTGAACATTCATTTCGTCGTACAAAATAAGCAAACCCAAAGGCAATCCCTGCTCTTCGGCTTGTCTTATAACGTTTTGAGCATACCTTTCGCCTGCTCCCCTCCAGTCTCCTCCCTGGTTGTACATTCCAAGGATTTGCACATAATTTCCGCCGTATCTCGTCTTCATCGCAGAAAGATACCAGCATCCGAACTTCACGTTGGTTTCTATGTCTTTTATGTTGTACGGGGTCTGTGACACGGCCTCTGAAATCAGCTTGGCCGTGGACGGAATTATCTGCATGAGGCCCGCGTCTCCTGACGATCCCACGGCGTCGTGCCTGAATCTGCTTTCAGCGAATATTACAGCCGCTATTACGTATGGATTCAGATCCGAGTATTGCGCGTTTTCGACTATCGCGGCGGCAATTAAATCGGCCGTGTCCGGCTTGATTCGCGATCCGGAATTCATAATGAAAACATAAATCTCTTCACGGGCTTTTTCCCAATATATCTCCTTCTCAAAGGATATATCCGGGACCGGTCCTTGTCCGATTTCTCTTGTTTTCGGCAGGGAATTAAATATCTGAAAGGCGAGAATTCCTGTCGATAAGACAGCCACAAATAATCCGGTGATTTTTTTCATAATCCCCTCGTCTCGACAAAATCGCCGAATTGCCGTTTCTTCAAATATGAAGCGACAAAAGAATCCTTGATTTTAGCGATTCTCAGAACAGGTTTTGAAAGGCTGGCGTTGTAAGTCGTCTCTATCGATCTTCCCTGTCCTGTGAAAATCACCACTCCGGTTCTTGAAACCTCTACGTCAAATTTTTCATCAACCGCCGAAAGGTCTATTCCGGGGGTTATACAGCCGGTTTCAACGAAGTCAATTATTCCCGAATCATTAAATTCTTTCCATTCCGTATCGAAGGCGGAAATTTTTTCCGAAACAGTCAAACATTCTATAAAAGTAACGTCGTTGAGCGCGGGGCCGGAATTTGCGGCAACCGCCACTTTATACCCGTTTCTCGCGAGAGCTTTGGACAAAAACACTATTCCCAAGGTAAAATCATGACCCGCGTTGTCCGCGAGCATAACACAGGATTTGTTCTTAAGTTCTGACAATTTATCGAATAAATCGTCCCTGTTTTTCGGATTTTTCGGATATGAAAAACCCAATTCTCCCTTCTTCCACATGACTGCGGTTTCGTAGTTGCCCATGTCGAAACAATTTCCAGCCAAAAGACACTCTACGGCTAAAGAAAAAAAACATCGGTTTTCTTCAGGCGCACCGCGCAGACTTTTGAGTAGTGTTATCGCTTCTTCGTTTTCTTTGTCCTTGATACTCAAAAAAGGATCGGGAACTCCTATCTCGTCCAAAACTTTTTGCCTCGTCAGCGTGACGCCGTGAACAGTCGCGTATTCACCGTCCAAAATCCCTCTTGATGCATTCGTCATTTTCTTTCTGTATTCGTCGGCTTTTTTTTCATTTTTTATGGATTCGATCAGATTCGCTATGAACTCAGTGTTGAGTCGAAATACTTCCGACCAGTGATTCGCGGCCGCGGGATCATTCCTCAGGTTCCAAAGTCCCGGCCAATAATCTTCAGGATTCAGCATTGAAGACAAAGGTTTCATTTTTTTTGAGCCGCCCTTTTCAAAATCTCTTTTTTGAGTTCATCGAGACCTTTTCCCGTCTTACCGGATATAATCCTGTATTTATCTCCGTTGGGATAAACGTCGCTGGGTGCGGCGTCTATTTTGTTGAGGAGTATTATCTTGTCTTTTTCACCGCATTTTATATTTTCGAGTATCTTTTCGACCGACTCAATCTTTACGGCGTAATTTTCTTCCGAAAAATCTGCCACAAGAAGCCTCAGGTCTGATTCGGCGACTTCTTCAAGAGTCGATTTGAAAGACTCGACAAGTTCGAAAGGCAGTTCTTCGACGAAACCGACTGTGTCCGAGATTAAAACGGTTTTCCGCCAGTCGCCGTGTTTCATCTGTCTCGTAGTCGTGTCAATCGTCGAGAACATCATATCGGAGGTTTTTGCCTGGGCTCCTGTGAGCGCATTGAGAAGCGTCGTCTTTCCCGAATTTGTGTATCCGACAAGCGAGACCCTGAATTTTCCGCTCCTTCGCTCTTTCTGCATCGCCAGCGAGGCTTTGTTCTTTTTTATTATTTCGTCGAGACAGGAAATCCTCTTCTTTATCGCCCTTTTTTCAGTTTCGAGCTTGGTCTCGCCCGGTCCTTTCGTGCCTATTCCTCCCGCCTGCCTCGACATGTAGTCGAAACCTCCGACTATTCTGCTGAGTTTGTGTTTCAACTGGGCAGTCTCGACTTCGGCCATGGCAATTTTGCTCTTGGCGTGATTTTTGAATATCTCGAGAATGATGTCTTTTCTCGTGCAAACTTCAAGGCCAGTCTCATTTTCTACATTCCTTATCTGAGATCCTGAGAGTTCGTTTATGAATACTAGAGAACTTGAGCCAATTTTTTCAGCGCAGTCTCTGACCTCTTCAATTTTCCCTTTGCCCGCATAAAACCTGCTGTCGGGCTTATCTCTGACCTGAAAAAACTTTTCCCTGACCTGCAATCCGAGAGTTCTCAAAAGACCGTCCATCTCATCGAGAAGGATGAGGTTTTTTTCCTTTTCTTTTTCCCCTTTTCCGCTCACTGCAATGGAAATGAAATTCTGCATTTACCACCTTTCTTTTTTATGAAATTAAACAGCATAAACAATGAATGAGAAAGATGTTTTTTACCGTCGTCAGGGTCTACACGAAATTTACCTCCGGGATTTTACAGGACAATGCCTGTTTGTCAATATCAAATCTCGAACGATTTTTTTAAATCTCTTTATTTGTACTGCATTAAACAAAACAATATTATTTCTATAAAAACGCGGGTATAATTTAAGTGATTTTTAATAGGTATATGTAAAAATTTCGTGTTTTTGAAAACGAGTTGTTTGGCTTTAACAAAAAGGAGGACAAAATGAGAACAGTGTTTGTTTTATTGTCGTGCCTGCTAACCCAGGTTTTGACAGCCGGCATAGCCGGCCCGTCTGACGGAGTAGGCTTTGCACCGGTGACATTGATTTCCGAACCCACCGTAACGGTTCCGGCTGGTTTCGACGCCGACCAGGCGACTCAGGAAATGTTAGCCGCGAAAGAATACGGCGACATTGAAAGGGCGAACGAACTTTCCCTTCAAATCAACCAGTTCTGGAAACAGAACAGAGTCGAAGAATTCGACCCTTCGACGACGGATCTTACCGGCACAGTTACAAGACAAAGACCCGAATCCGGTGACGAAACAGGAGAACCTTCTTCCTACGCTCCTTTCTGGGGAACGGACATAAGGATAGATTCGAGGGACAACTGTTATGGAGGCAACATAGTTTCTCTGAGCAACGGCGACTTGTACTCGATATTCGTCTATTATTCTTCGCCGAACTACTACAGAGTGACCAGAAGATCGACTAACGGGGGAACTTCCTGGTCTACGTGCAACGAAGTGTCATTTTCTATCGCAATTTACCACCCGAGGCTAAGCGTCGCCGACGACACGCTTATAATGTATTACTACATGAGAGACGGTTCAGGCAATTATCAGGCATGGGTAAAAACCGTTCTGCCGGGAGCGGCTCTTACGGACATTACCTACGGTTCACCCTCGGGAGGGTATATAACCGATTACATAAAAGATTTCGTAGTGACAAACGATGGACCGAATTACAACTCGAAATGGATTTTCGCGACCTGGACCCAGGGCCACACAACCGGAACAGACCAGACTTACGTCCGCTTTGCCAGATCAAGCGACATGGACGTCTCGACCTGGGAAATCCAGGACACAATCACCAATTCAAACGGCGATGGAATTTACTTCTACGAAACCGGTTTAGAAGTAGGCCAACTCGATAACTTGGTGCTCGTAACTTCTTTGCATCCGAGTGGCTGGCCGCAGTCATTCGATGAATACATAAGAGGTTACACTTCTTCAAACGGCGGAAGCGATTGGTCTTCGGTCATATATATCACTGACATGCACAACCACATGGACGAAAACCAGCCCACGATTGCCGGTTCTCACTATAATCATACCTGGTTCTGCATAGCCAGGGTCTCGGACACGACATATACAACCCAGCATCTCTACAACTACTATTCGACTGACAACGGAGCTACCTGGATCGAAGACGCATGGGTCACTGCTTACGACAATTGTTTCAAACCCTTCGTCTACATTGACTACTTGAGCTCCGACGTATTCGCAGTCTTCAGGATTGACCAGGCGAGTTCTGAGGAATTGCGCTACAAAGAAGGACACATATCTGCTCCGACTTCGTGGTCGACTTCCGTCGTCATAAACGACGATCTGACTAACCTCAGCTGGGATTACGGACCGAGGGTATGCTATGACTACGCAAGATCCAACGCCTGCGTCATGTGGACGGATTACCACAGTTCTGTGTACAGCGTGTGGTTTGACAGGACAGCCGTAACAGGAGTCGAAGAGGAACCAGTTATAGGCGACCTCGGAACCGAAACTTTCGCCGTATCCCAGATCGGAAGAAATTTCAGGATAACCTACTCGGTCGCATCTGCAGGCAATGTCTCCATTGACGTCTTCGACGTCACGGGAAGAAACGTAGCAAAAGTATTCGACGGAGTCAGGGAACCGGGAACCTACACATTGGATTTCTCACCGGAATTTGCTCAGGGATCATATTTCTTCACAATGAGCACGCCTGAGGGTACAAAGACCCGAAGGGCTTTCCTGGCTCAATAAGTATTTACTCAATCCGTTCTTAAAAAAGGGGCTTTATAGCCCCTTTTTTATTGCTGCTGTAATCCCTTAACTTTTTTATTGACCCAAAAAAAAAATTGCAATAGAATGCGTTTGACAAATTTTAAACCATTGCCGGGAGGAGGTGTCGAATTATGACAAAAATATCAGTACTCGGCGCCGAAAGGCTTTCGGCCCTGATCTGATCCCGTAATTTTTACGGGGTCGCTTCCGAAAACAAATACAAGAAAAATCCTACTCAAAGGGAGTCAAAGATGCACTTCTGGTTTGACGTTTGTAAAACTAAATATATTGACGCAGAAAATGAATGTAAATGTAAAAGCTTGGACCTCGGCCTCGTAATATCACAGGAGAGAGACAGATACAAAGTTCTGACATCTTTTGCCGAAATTACGGCTGAAATCTCCGGTAAACTCGAATATTTTGCTTCTACGCCGTTTGATTACCCCGCGGTCGGCGACCTTGTCGCCGTCAAAACTTGCTCTGACAATTCACCGGGCATAATACAAGAGATAATGCCGAGGCAGAATTTTTTAGCGAGGAAAGAAGCGGGATCGGGCAAAAAACCGACATATATTGCTTCCGGGCAGATCATTGCGGCGAACGTCGGAACGGCCTTCATTGTTCAGGGTTTGGATGGCAATTTCAATCCGAGAAGGATAGAGAGATACCTGACAGCGATAAATAACAGCGGAATAAGACCGGTCGTTCTTTTGAGCAAAAGCGACCTCGTCGAAGACGAAGAACTTTTCGAAAAGACAGACCTAATATTGAAAGCTGCTCCCGGAATTGCAGTTATTCCATACAGTTCTTTGAACGGAAACGGCATCGAAAGAATATTAAATGAATTGATAACCGGAGAAACATTCTGCCTGATAGGATCTTCAGGGACAGGAAAATCAACTCTCATAAACGTACTCGCCGGTGAACAAATTTTAGAAACCGCCTGCGTGCGTGAAAAAGACTCAAGAGGCAGGCACACGACTTCGAGGAGACAGATGATATTTCTAAAAGACAAAATCGCTCTCATTGACACTCCTGGAATGAGGGAATTCGGGCTTTTCGATGAAGACGCCGATCTAGATTCAGTTTTTGAAGAAATATCCGAGCTTTCAAGCCGGTGTAAATATGCGGACTGTACTCACGTTCATGAACCTGGTTGCTCTGTTCTGCAAGCTATTGAAGAAGGTTGTCTCGATCAGAAAAGATACAAAAGCTATCTGAAGCTCAGGAAAGAAATGGAATATGAATCAAAATTGAAATCATCGGCCAGAAACGATAAAAACGAGTGGGAAAAGAGAATCGCAAAACTCGCCAGACAGAGGAGAGATATAATCTATTGAGAAACTGTTTTTCAATTTTTTTTACATTTTCTTCCAATTGATATAGAATATTATTGTATCTCAAATCAACCCTAAAAAGGAGGTCAGATGCCGCTCCATTACGATCTGCTTTTTTCCGAAAACGCCAAGTGTTTCAAAAAGTCAGCCATCAGAGAACTTCTCAAACTGACGGCAAAACCCGAGATAATATCATTCGCCGGAGGACTTCCCCACCACGACACATTTCCCATAGCCCATCTGAAAGGCATTGTCACGGAACTTCTTCACAACGAAGGAAAAAAAATACTCCAGTACTCGACGACCGAAGGAGATCAGGGTTTAAAAGAAGAACTGTGCAAATGGCTGGCAAAAGACAACATAAAAGTGACTCCGGATCAGATGCTCGTAGTCAGCGCCTCCCAGCAGGCACTCGATCTTGTAGCGAGGATTTTCCTCAATCCCGAGGACACATGCATAGTAGGGCTTCCGACGTATCTCGGATTTCTTCAGTCGGCAAGCGCCGTCCGGGGTACAATGATAGGAGTTCCTCTTGATGACGACGGGATAATAACCGAACAGGTGAGGGAACAGATAAAAAGACTCGTCAAAGAAGGAAAAAAACCCAAATTCATATACGTCATCCCCGATTTTCAAAATCCGGCAGGAGTTACGCTATCTCTTGAAAGAAGAAAGCAGCTTCTCGAAATAGCCAAAGAATTCGACGTTCTGATAATCGAGGATTCTCCATACAGAAAGTTGAGGTACAGCGGCAAGCCTATCCCAACAATTTTCGAACTCGACGACGGGAAAGGATACGTCGTCACTCTTTACACTTTTTCGAAAATTTTCCTGCCCGGTTTCAGGCTGGGCTGGATTGTGGGACCCAAACACGTAATAGAAAAAATGATCCTGGCCAAACAGGGTATGGACCTATGCACTTCCCTCTTTACTCAGGCTATAGCGAGAGAATACATCAAGGCCGATCTGTTAGACGAGAGAATAGATAAAAACATTGAACTCTACAGCAGAAAAAGATTGAAAATGCTCGAAGCGCTCGAAAAGTACATGCCCAAGATGGACGGTTTGTCCTGGACCAAACCCGACGGCGGGCTTTTTCTGTGGGTCACCCTTCCTGTGTCCATGAGCGCGGACAGAATGTTTTACGAGGCCATAAAAGAAAACGTAGCCTACGTCATAGGCAGTGCATTTTACTGCGACGGCGGAGGCCAGAACACTATGAGGCTGAATTTCTCCTACCCCTCGGAAGAAGAGATAGATACCGGAATTCAAAGACTGGCAAAAGCCATAGAGAAGGAAAAAGAAAAAATTGACAGTGGACTGAACAACGTAATTCCCCAATCCCCTTAACAATCACTCCAGTGGAATTACCATCCGGGAGCTCGGCACGAGCTCCCTTTTTTCAACTTCCATGCCCCCTATCAATACTCTGACAGTAATCGTCTTGTCGGAAAGTTCGCGGTTGTCGTATTTTACGTAAAGAGTTCCGGGAACAAGATTTCTCAGGTCTACGGAAATGCTTGACGGAGGAATGGAAGTTCTCAGAACCGGCGCGTCGAAATAATTGGATCTTATGTTCACCGAAACAAGGTCGGAAGAATCAATGTTTTCAAAACGGCATGTCAGTCTGCCCGGGTCTTTATGGGATTTTCTGTAAAAAAATGCAAATGAAAAAAAAATCAGACACGGCACTATCACAGCAGTGCCGATAAATACTTCTTTTTTTCTTCCCAAAGCCATTCTATATTTAACAACTGAAGGAAAAATAAATCAACTTCAATGAGCTACAGTTTTTTTGATCACACGGCTGACGTCGGAATTGAAGCCTGCGGAAAAACTCTTCCAGACCTTTTCTCCGATGTAGCCGAAGCCTTGTCTTTCATTATGAGCGCTCCAGTTAATAAGAAGCCTGACGGAACGCTTTTTTTTGAAATTGAATCGGAAGGGGTCGAGAATCTTCTCCTTGATTTTGTTTCTGAAATCATTTTTCTGACCGACTCTAAATGTATTCTGCCGCGCGGATTCAAATCTTTGAAAATAATAAAAACTGAAAAGGACAGGTATTCACTGAAGTCTCAAATGAATTTCAATGTAATCATACCGGGAACAGAACTGGGAAACAACATCAAAGGCGCAACATATAACGGATTGTCAGTCGAGAAAAAAAACGGCAGATACTACGGAAGGATTGTCCTCGATGTCTGATCCCGGACTGTGTTTTTTATCCGCCAACACATACGAACTTACCCAAAAAAAAGGCATGAACGTCCCGGGAAGGATTTACGCCAACGAAAGAATACTCCGAGGTCTTGATGAAAACGTGATGAATCAGATCGAAAATGTCGCATCTCTTCCAGGCATTTTGTTATATTCTATAGCAATGCCTGACGCTCACCAGGGTTACGGCTTCCCAATAGGAGGGGTGGCCGCATTTCCCTACCCCGGAGGCATAATTTCACCCGGAGGCATAGGATACGACATAAACTGCGGAATCAGAATGATGAAAACGGGAGTGCCTCTGAAGGATTTCTCCAAAAAAATTTCCTGCATAACCGACCTGATTTTTCAAAACATACCTCTCGGACTGGGACAGGGGGCAATATACAGACCAGGAAACAAGGAACTTGCCCGGATACTGGATAAAGGAGCTGAATTTATCGTAGAAATAGGTATGGGAGAGGAGACTGATCTTGAAAGATGCGAATCCCGCGGACATCTGGCGGAATCTGATCCCGGAGAAGTTTCACAAAAAGCCGTCGAGAGGGGTTCTTTTCAGCTCGGAAGTCTGGGATCAGGCAATCATTTCATCGAAATAGACGCAGTCGGAGAGATACTCGATGAAAAATTCGCGGGAGCCGCAGGCTTGTTCAAAGACGAAATCGTCATCCTTATACATTCAGGTTCGAGGGGACTGGGTCACCAGATAACAACAGATTGGGTAAGAATTCTCGAGAAAGAAACTCGTAATAAAAACATCTTTCTTAAAGACAGACAGCTTGTCTATACACGATCGGACGAAGAAAACGGAAAAAAATATTTCGCCGCGATGAACGCCGGAGCCAATTTCGCATTCGCCAACAGACAGCTGATGACTCACAGGATCAGAACTGTCCTAAAAAAGAACATTTCAAACAGCTTGACTTGCGAACTCGTCTGCGATTGCTGTCACAATATAGCAATGATAGAGAATTGGCGCGGCAGAAAAATCATGGTTCACAGGAAAGGAGCCACCAGAGCCGACAGTCGAAAAATGACCTCTTTCGGCGGCGGGCTTTTTTCTTCACCCGTCATTATTCCCGGTTCGATGGGATCAGGTTTTATTCTCTTGTCTCCCGAAGACAAATGCGAGGAAACATTTTTCTCGCTTCCCCACGGATCGGGAAGACTTTTGAGCCGAAAACAGGCGACAAAAAAATTCAGGGAAAGCGACATTAAAAAACAGTTGATGAAAAAGGGAATTTATGTTAAAAATAACTCTCGTGAAGGCGTTTCAGAGGAAGCGCCGGAAGCTTATAAAGGATTGGAAGACATCGTAGAAACAGTGACAAAAGCTGGGCTGACCCGGGAGATACTCAGGGGTAGGCCGCTAGGAAACATCAAAGGATAAAACGGGAGGTAACAGATGACACAGCGTAATCCAATAATGGTCCTCATTCTCGGATGCGTAACCCTTGGAATATACAATTTGATTTGGTTCTGGCAGACATGTTCAGAACTCAACGCCAAAGGCGCTACGGTTCCGAATCCCATTCTTCTTTTCATACCCGTAGTCGGTATATTCTGGCTTTGGAAATATTCCGAAGGCGTGGAAAAAGTAACGGCAGGCGCCCAGACCGGCGTTATGGCTTTCATTCTTTTCTGGTTCGTAAATCCGGTCGGAATGTTCCTCACTCAGCAGAAATACAATGAAGTAAAGTAAAAGAGCGGCAGAAATGATTCAATACCTGAACATACTTGCCCAGACTTCAGAAACTGACGCTACAGACGCCGCAGGCGCCTTTGGCGCAATGGGCATGGTATGCTGTTTTTGGATTTTTTACATTCTGCTTATCATTGGTTCGTACGTTTATTATTCCATGGCTTTGATGACTATTGCGAAAAAGCTCGGAGCCACGGAAAAAGCATGGTGGGCATGGATTCCCATACTCAATGTGCTTCTTATGCTCGAACTCTCACAGCAGCCGACGTGGTGGATAGTGCTTTTCATGATCCCCTTCGTCAACATTGTCATCTCGGTTATGGTATGGATGGCAATAGCAGAAGCGAGAGGAAAACCGAGCTGGTGGGGTATCATGTTCCTCGTCCCCGTGATGAACATCATCGCTCCGGGGTATATAGCTTGGTCTGAATAAACTTTAGGCGGAGCGTTTTTCGCTCCGCCTCTTTTTTTCTCAAAAATCAAGGAATGTTAGAGTTGAAAGAACGGACAGTTATAGAAAAAATCAAATCTCTGAAAAAAGAGAAAGATTTCCTGATTCTCGCTCATAATTATCAGCGCCTTGAGATACAAGAGGCGGCTGACATGGTAGGAGACTCGTTCGAACTCTGCAAGACGGCTCATTCGAGTCAACAAAGCAATATAGCGATTTGCGGCGTCAGCTTCATGGCGGAAACCGCAGCTGTACTGAACCCGGAAAAAAACATTTTCTCACCCGAAAAGAACGCTCATTGCACAATGGCCGAAATGCTGAAAGAAGAAGACGTCCTCCAGATAAAAGAAAAACACCCTTCTGCGGCTGTAATGTGTTACATAAACTCGACCCTGGAATTAAAATCCGTAAGCGATGTAGTTTGTACAAGTTCAAATGCGGTCAAACTTGCAAAAAGGCTCGGAAAAAAGGAAATTATTTTCGTTCCCGACAAGAATCTGGGCAATTACGTGGCCGGTATATTGAAGGACTTTGATATCATTACCGCTTCAGCTTTTTGCTACGTTCATCATGAAATCTATCCGGAAGACATAAAAAAAACCAGAAATGATTGTCCGCAAGCTTTGGTTCTGTGCCACCCCGAATGTCAGGAACAAGTCACCTCCATCTGCGATTTTGTAGGTTCGACTTCAGCTATGCTTAATTACGTGTCCGAAAGCTCAGAAAGAGAATTCATAGTCTGCACCGAAGAAGGCCATCTCGATAGATTGAGGACCTTACACCCGGACAAAAAATTTATTGCGCCATTGTTTCCGAGACTGTGTTACGGAATGAAAAAAAACACCCTCGAATCTTTGATTGAGACTCTCGAAAACCCGGGAAATCCGTTGTCAATACCCGCTCAACTTGCAGAAAAAGCGAGACGGCCTATTCTCAGAATGATGGAGTTGTCGGCCTGAATGGAAGAAAAAGGAATCATACAGGAGATTCTCAATGACGGCAGATACGCTGTAAGGTTTTACGTCAATCCTGAAGCGTGTTCCTGCTGTTCAGCTTACGGCAGCTGTGTCGTTAAAAAAAACCAGGAACTTGTGCTTTCCGGCCCATCCGGTCTCAGGGTCGGCCAGGAAGTCAAAGCTGTTTTTCCTGTTTTTTCGAAATCTTACCGCCTTTTATTGATTTTTGGATCACCAGTTGCTGTTTTTTTGACTGTTTTTTTAGTGCTACAAAGAATCTTTTCCGCTGATCTACCCGCTCTCACCGGGGCTTTTGCCCTTTCAATCTGCGATTTTATTGTCATGCTCATTTTTTCAAAAAAGATGGAAAAAAAAATAATTAAAAATATAAGCATCAGCGCTACATCGTGAAAGGCGTAAAGTGAAAGAAACATCAAACACTATAAAAACCATTGACGTTCCTGTCTCAGGCGAGCTCACGCTTCTCGAAAACCCGGTTAAAAAAAGAGACTACCTGATCGAGATAGAAGCTCTCGAGTTCACGTGTCTGTGCCCAATGACAGGACAACCCGATTACGCTGTAATTTTCATTGCTTACAGACCTAATGACCTGATATTCGAACTCAAATCCCTCAAATTGTATCTTCAAACTTTTCGCGATCGTGCCGTAACCCACGAAGAAGCAGTCAACGCTATATTCGACAAAATCGAGTGTTCCGTAGAACCTCGCTGTCTTGATGTCAGGGGTCAGTTCTCCATAAGAGGAGGCATAAAAACAACTGTTACAGTTCAAAGCCCTCACGAAAAATCAAGGAGGAAAGATTGATAGGCCAAATTTATCCGAGGCATAGAATGTTCAAAACTACAGCCTGGCAGGCGTGGGCACTCGGCTGGCGTTTTGTTTTCTTTTGTTATTTTTTCGCCACAACCGCTTTCATTCTCGGATTGGGCGCGTCGTGGGTTTGGTTCGCGGTTTTTATGCCTCCGGCTATTTTCTATCATGTCTTGGGCTCATGTCTTTGGAACGGAAAACAGTGGACCAGAAAAGCCGCTATATCAGAACATGCAATCGTCGGAATTGCGGAAGCCGCTTTTGTCGTATTTCTTTTTCTGAAAGCTCCTCAAACACCCGGATGGAAAGATTTCTCTTTTCTCGCCGCAAAGGTTGCCGCTGTCGACATAATTCTTCGCTTGGCGGCGTTGAGTTACTTGATTAAAAACAAGGATTTCCCGAAAAATTGCGTGAAAAGCGATAAACAGTCTACCTGATTCTCAGGCTTTTATGATCTATGTCGGCCTCGTCCTTGAAACAAAGCGTATCCGAAATGATTTCTACGTCGTATAAATTGATGATCTCATCGGAAGTCTCAATTCTCAGTGAATTCGAACCTGCGATAGAAAACACGCCTGTTATTGTGTCTTTCCCGTTCAATGAGATTATTTTTATCGAATCGTCATCCGTAAATTCTATATAAATCTGATCGTCTTCCCAAAGACCGACGATATCTTCTTTCAGAGAGGAAAACCCGGCAATTGTATCCCTGATGGAAACTGAAGTGAGGGTGACGAGTCTGTCGTCGCAAAGATGGATTTCAACAGGACTGCCCCTAAACACCTGGTCGGAGATCTCCTCAGCCATCATTTTACAGGTTTTGATGTATTCCGCATCTTTGTCGTAACCTTCTTTAACAGGAAATCTCACTTGATACGTCTCCCAGACTTTCAGAACCTGCACTGTTTTCACCGGCGCGTCCTTGTCGAACCACCCCGCGTTTTTCAGATATTCACCGAGCGCGAGTGCGTCCTCTTCCATCACAGGGCTTTTGTAATAAAGCTCACTGCCGTTCTCGTACGTTATTTTTTTACCCCACGAGTTTTCGAAACTGCCAAGAGCCAAAACAAAGAAAACGGCAATTCCCGCTATTGAAAGGATTGTTCTTGAAAGGTTATTGCTGTTCATGCGCTCGTCTCTCTTTTCTGAAAGGATTCAGTGTGATAAATGGCACTGCTGAAAAAACCGCAGTAAAGGCAAGGTCAATTCCGTCAAACGTTCCTGGAAACAAACCGTTGATCTGTGCAATTTCCGAAACAACTCCTATAATAGGACCAGCCGCGAACCATAAATATCTTCCTTTGGCGTTTTTCCACAAAATGAGCAGATATGCGGTAAGTGAATAAATCCACAGTGCATTTGGAAGGCAGAAAACGAACCAATAAGGGTAGGCGGCGTTTTTGATCGGATGTGAGGATCTGATGCTCTCAATAAAACCGTAAAATCCCAGTGATTCAAACCACTTGAACATCGTCAGATTATCTGTTCTTAAAAGCACATAGATAGCTCCGCCCAGGGAGAGAGGAAGAACTATGTGCAAACCGAACAGCAGTATATTAAAAAACCTCTTTTTCATCACCTGCCTTTCGAATCATATTATTGTAAATAGAACCCTCCCGTCAAATCAAATTGAATTTAAAAAAAATTCAGCTGCATCTCTGATACCTTCATTTTCCGAACGTATGTATTTCTCTGCGAAAACCTTTCCTCTGTCGTCTTTCTGAAAAGCCAATACAATTAATGCATTTCTGATCAGTGCTTCAATCCTTAGCCATCCGGCGTTCAGCTGAGATCCTTCAAAATAATTTTTTCTGTATTCGGCCGGATTTTCCAAAAAACACAAAATATCCGCTTTCGCGCCCAAAACACCCCTGAAAGGCCTGTGAAGCGATACAGAAGATTTTTCGTTGAAGGGGCATTTTTCCTGGCATTCATCGCAACCGAAAAACCTGCCGCCCCAAATTGCTTTTATTTCATACGGTATCACCGTGTCTCTCTGAGAAAGTTCCTGCAGGCAGGTGTTCCTGTAAAATCTGAAAAAAGATCCGTCATCTTTGAAGCAATTTGCCGGACATTTATCTTTGCACGTCCTGCATTCTCCGCAGAGAGAATCCTGAACCTGAGACGCGGGTAATTCTGCCCCAGATAGAAAAAGAGCTATCAAAACGTATGATCCCAGCGTCTTGTTGATGAGAAGTCCGTTTTTTCCTCTGAATCCCAAACCAGCTTTAAAAGCGAAATATTTCTCGTCGAGCGGTCCGTTGGAGTACACATTTGAAACCTTTTCGCCTGTGATCACGGAAAATTTTTCGGCTATTCGCTTCATTTTTCTGCGAAGAAGGTGATAGTAATTTCCCCGCACATACCGCGCCAGGATTCCATATCCTGATTCAGCATCTTCTCTTTCTTTAGTGTTGTACGATATTATTCCCGCCACGACGCTTCTGGCCCAAGGTCGAACGAGGCGCGGAGAATGGAATCTTTCATCCGGCACGAACTGGCCCTCGTAATGGATTTTCCTGTTGTAGTTTCCCTCGACAGGCTCCGCATCAGTGAAGCCGATTCCGTCCAGCCTCATTTCATCGGCCAGTTCTCTCAAAAGGTTCCCGAGGCTCTCCGCTGTCATTGTTGCGCGTCCCGTTCTCAGTCAGATTTCTTTACGGACACGGATCTGATTTCCTTGACGGTGCTTTCCTCAACCGTCAGCGAAAGCTTGTCGAAAAAAAACACTTCGTTCGATCCGGGTATGCTTCGTTTTAGATCTAGAATGTAACTCGATACAGTGCAGTCGCCGTCGTAATATTCCCTCGACAAGTCCAGATCGTACAAATCGGCCAATAAACCCAGTCTTGTTTCGGATCTGAAAACAAAATCACCGTTCTTTTTCCTTTTTAATACGAACGGATTTTTTCCGCTAAGATAAAATATGTTAGAAAAGCAGAGTATGAGATCGACCCTCGTCAGTATTCCCGTCACCTGACCATACTCATCGACGCAAACAGCAAGGTCGTCTTTTATGTCGCTGAATATTTCCAACGCTTTGATGAAAGAGGCTTTTTCATACATGAAAAAGGGGGGTCTGGGGGATTTTGTACTTTTTTTCACTGAATCCCTTATGTAGTAAACTCCGCGGACATCGTCAATGTTCTTGCCTATTGACACAATTTTTGAATGCCCGGTTTTTCTGTATACGCTGAGAGCTCCTTCGTATCCGTTTTCTTCTTTGCAGAAAGCCGCTGATTTTCTGGGTTTCATGAGAGCGGAGACTTTCAGCTTCCTCAAAGCATCGACGCCTCCTTCGAGTATCCTTGAATGCGGAGCCAGCATTCCTTCTCTCGAAAAATCTCTCACTGCGTTATCAAAATCAGAAACTCTTCTTTCACCGGTATATCTTACGTTAATTACATCAAGCATTTTAGAAGAAAAAGCGTTTATAAAAACAGAAAACGGCTTGAGAATTACAGAAGAATAATAAATAAAAGGAGAAAGAAACAAAATCGAAGAACTCGAGTTAATCTTACTCAGGCTCTTGGGGATGATCTCTCCGAGTAGAAGTATCACGGCAAAATCGAAGATCACGGAATATACCGCGTTGTGTTGTTTAAAGACAATATCGAAAAGGCTTTCAGTCAAAGTGCTCATTGCGACTATACAAATGTTCATTCCGACAAGAAGTGCCGAAAGATTTTCCTCGACCTTCCCCAGTATCTTCAGGGCGGATTTTTTCCCCCTCGAACCGGTCCCGGCGACTTTTTCGGATCTAGCGCTGACCAATGCGAGCTCCGATGAAGTGAACATTGCCAGAAGAAGAAGGCACAGGCATACGAGGGAAGAATAAACGATCAGCGTCATCATTCCTCCTGAAAAACACTTACTTTTACAATTTTGTTTTTCTTCACCTTTTCAACCCTGATACCTTTATCACCCAAAACGATTTCATCGTTCTTTTTCGGTATGTCCTTAAAATTTTCAAGGATATATTTTCCAACCGTTTTATCGGCCAGAGCAGGATCTATATAGAAATTTAGTGATTCAGATATTTCCCTCAAAGTGCATTCTCCGTCAAATTCTGAATTTTTGAGGAAGATTTCTTTTTTCCTGATCTTTTTGGATTGGCTATTATCCCCGAACAGATAACCCAGTATGTCGTCCTCCGTCACTATTCCGGATGTCTGTCCATACTCATCCTTGACGACAAAATATATGTCGCCCGTTTTATTCAAATCGTCTATTATGGCCGTCAGTTTCGCAGAGGTGGGAACAAAAGTCGCCGGGTCTACCAGGTGTTTAACGGAGTCACCGTCGCCGATTCCTCTGGAAATGCACTTGGACAGGTCTAACGTTCCGGCTACATCGTCGAGATTTTTATCGTATACGAGAAGGGTTTTGACAGTTGATTTTTTAAAAACCGACTTTGCCTCCTCCCAGGTGGCGTCCTTTTCTATTGACGGAATACGCTGCCTTGACCTCATGATATCTTTCGCCTCGGTCTGGTTCAAGGACACCAGAGAATACGTCAGTTTCCATTTAACCGAGTCGTTGGTCATTTCCGAATTTCGCGCTTTGTGCAGTAAAAAAAGAACTTCCGAAGGAGAAAGAATCTCACTCTGTCTGTCTTTTAAAACGACTTCCAGAAACAATTCGAGCGGTTTTATGAAAGGATAGAGGACAAAACCGAGGACGTAAACAAAAGGGCTGAGGGCAAAGGCTGTCTTCATGGTTTTTCTGATTGCGAGCAGTTTGGGCCCGAATTCACCGAATACAAGCAAAAGAATCGTCACTGCCGTTATATTAAAGACGACGGTTGCGGTGTCACCCTCCGTTTTGTGAAAAACGGCCAGCACTATCCTGAAAGACAATACCGACAGAATTATATTGACGACTGTATTGCTGAAAAGAAGAAGCGGCAAGGTGAAATTTGGTGAAAAATAAAGCCTGTGAAGAGCTTTTCCCTTGAATCCTGAATTTCTGCATGAATTAACTGCGTAGGAAGGGAGCGAAAATATTGCGGTTTCTGAAGCAGAAAATGAAGCCGACAGAAATAAAAGTGCAAGGCAAGCTATCAGAGAATACACAGAAGTTTTTCCTCTTTCAGCAGAGAAATCAACTCTTCCTGCTTTTTCCACATGGTCTTTCTGCCGTGCGGCGTAACGTCTTCGAAGCCCAGAAGGTGCAGAAAACCGTGAACAATGACTCTTGTCAATTCTTCGCCGGCGTCAACTCCAAAGCTGATCGAATTATCTCTGACACTATCTTCGCAAATAACTATGTCCCCGAGATAATCGTCCGTAAAACCCTGAAAAGAAATCACATCGGTGACATACTCTTTTTTTCTGTACCGTTTGTTGAATTCCATTATATCAGTTTTACTTACAAAAACGAGGCTCAAAGAGGGATTTTTTACGGACAGGTTGTGAGCCGTTTTAAGTACTAACTTCTTTATCCGGGTCTTGTTCTTCAGCTTCCCCGGGATTATCTTTATCCGGTTCTTCATTTCTCTTGTTATCAGACGGGTATTGAATTCTCGGATGATACAGGCTGACCATCTGTCTGACGAACACGTCCTCTGCCTGATGAAGTTCGTACATTGACAACTCCGAATCCTTCAACTGACCGTCATTAATTCTTCTTTCAAAAATCGATTTTATCTTGTTCCTTATGTCATCTTCTGAAGGATTTTTAAGACTCCTGCACGCCGCTTCAATGCTGTCTGCCAGCATCACGATAGTAGCTTCCTTGCTTTTGGGCAAAGGTCCGTGATACCTGAATTCAGCTTCGTCTATGTCGGGACCGCCGATGTTCTTGGCGATAGAGGCTTTATGCAGAAACACTTCCATAACATTCGTCCCGTGATGTGTCTCTATGAACTCTCTTATCTCTGAAGGTAATTTGTGCTTGGCTGCAAGAATTTTACCATCCTCTACGTGCTTTCTCAGCAGACGCGCACTTTCCCTCGGTGATATGCTGTCGTGTATGTTCTTTCCGGTGACCGACTGGTTCTCTATGAAATTATCCGGGTTTTCAATTTTTCCGATATCGTGATAATAAGCACCGACTTTAGTCAGCACGGAATTGGCTCCAATTGCTTTTGCAGCGGCTTCGGCTATGTCTCCAACTATCAGTGAATGATACTTAGTACCCTGAGCTTCGCGAGCCATTCTGTAAAGCAGAGGCTGATTGTCGAGAGAAAGTTCCAGAAGCTTCATGTATGTGACAACGTTGAAAAGTCTTTCAAAAAGAGAAATCAGTCCGAGAGCGAAAAACACGGATAAAGTAGAGCTTATGAATGAGACCAGAACAGAGTTCCAAAACGCTTTGACAGGAAGATCTTCCGACAGAAACAAGGCAAAAGAAATCAGCACCATACTTGCAAACATTGCGATGAGTGCGGTGTAGAAGCTGGATCTTCTGTGTATCTTGCGGGAAACAGCAATTACGGACGCACTGCCCGCTACGAGGACGAGAAAGAGATTGAGGGAGAAATTCCAGTATACCGCCGCCAGTACAGACAATATTATCACCCCTATTATTGCTTCCAAAGGACCTATCAGAAGAACTATCAGAAATCCTCCAAGAGCGACGGGAGCGAGAGCGATCAGATTGTCTCTGAAATTTTCCGAAGGGAACTGCGGGGCGAGGTCATTCCCGGAGGGGCCAAGGTATTTTATCAAAACACAAGTAGTCACTGCCGTCAGAAAAACAATAAGTATAAAAAGCAGCATCCTCGATTTTGTTTTCCACGTTTTGGGGCAAAGGAAAGAAATGAAGAGAAACGAGAGAAAGAATACAACGGCAACTGTTATGACTCTTCCCGCGACATCTTTTATCCTGTATCTGGCTTTACCGAGAAGGTTTATTATCTGCGGATCGTCTTCTCCGACAAACTTTATAAGAGATTCAATTTTAACCGAATCCTCGGAGGTTATCTGCTGGTTTTGCCGGAGAATTTCGGCTCCTTTGCTGACTTTTACACCCGTGTATGGATCTATGGAACGAAGGGCCGAGTCGATTTTTGAGTTTGTCCAATTCTTGTCATAAAATAAATTAACCTCGGCGATTTTTCTCAAAGCGTTTCTCAACAAAAGAGTGTCTTCTTTCCTGTACGCAGAATACGCCAGAATCGCATCGCTGAGCTGATCAACGCTGAATAGCACGGATGCCTGAGGTTTTTGTGTTTGAGTTATTCCGTCTGGTTCAATAATAATTATCGTTTTCTGCCTGTTTTGAGTAAAATTTTCACAGATGCCTATGGACACTACGGTGTCAATCAACTCGCTCAAAGATTTGGAAAGATTTAAAACATTGCGCGAATCGAGAGTTCTGCATATACTGTCAAACTGGTTTTTAGTCAGATTTCTCGGCTGAAGCCATTCATAGAAGGCGTTTAAATTTGTTTCCCTGAACAAAGGGGGTTGAAAATTTCCGTATGAATCAATTTCGAAATATCTCAGACTGCAAGAGTCGAGAAAAAACATGAAAGTGTCTCTTTTTGCGAGACTGCGCCCGTAGACGTCAGTTTTGTTCAATACTGGTGTCACTGTGTCTTTTACGTACGCCGATTCCGCGGACAGGCTTTCACTTGATTTCAAGACCTTGAACTCGACAGGAGAAAGTATGGTCCTGTCAGAGACATCTCCGGGTATGAATGTCAGAGATTTTCTCGAAGGAGGATGTGAGATTATCTCTGCCGTAAAAACTACGGCAATTATCGAAAAAAATCTCCAGCCGAAAAAAGCTGTATTGTATTTATTTATTTTCATTCGCTTCTTCGTACGCCTTAATAATTTCTTTTACCAATCTGTGTCTCACTACGTCTTCCCGGGTTAAAACCGATATTCCAATACCGTTTATCCCTCCCAGAAGCGATTTTATCTCGACAAGACCGGATTGACCCTCTATTAAATCACTTTGAGTGACGTCTCCGCATATTACTGTTTTTGAGTTTCTGCCCAGTCTTGTCAAAAACATTTTCATCTGCGGAGGAGTGGTATTCTGAGCTTCGTCGAGAATTATGAAGGCTTCGTTAAGAGTTCTGCCTCTCATGAATGCCAGTGGCGCGACCTCTATCAGGCCGAATTCTATGAATTTCTTCATTTTATCCTTTGACAAGGTCATCTCGAGTGAATCGTACAGAGGCCTGAGATAAGGCTGAACTTTTTCTATCAGATCTCCCGGCAGGTATCCGAGATTCTCTCCGGCTTCAACCGCAGGTCTGGTCAGAATAATTTTCTTTATTCTCTTTTCCGTCATCATTTCAACTGCCTTGGCAACGGCAAGAAATGTTTTACCTGTTCCTGCAGGGCCTATGCATATTGTCAATTCGCTCCTGTCAATTTCCCTGATGTATTTATTTTGTCCTTCGCTTCTCGGGTAAATCTTTATACAGGGCGTGTTTATCAGAGTTTTGTTTTCTGACGATTTTAAATTTCCTTTTTCCAACACATCCATAAAATCCGTCTCGTCTCTCAATGAACCTTCTTCAATGCATGATATCAAGTTGTACACTGCTTTCGAAGCCTCTTTGATCGATTTTTCGTCTCCTCGTATTATAACTTGTTCTCCGTGCAAAAAAAACTTGCAGTCAAATTTAGATTTTAAAATTCTGAGGTATTCGTCTCGGGGTCCGACAAATGCGAGAGCCAGTTTGCTCGGAAGGTCTATGAATATCTCTGCCATGTTATAAAAAAAAGGGGAGAATTTTCTCCCCTTTTTCATCAAAAATCCAGGAAATTAATTACCTGCCGACCTGCGACCTGTACTTTTCCCAAACTGTGGGATCCTGATTGAGCTTGAACTGCTGTTT
>JAFGSQ010000028.1 GCA_016934535.1 candidate division WOR-3 bacterium | reverse complement strand
TGATCTACATGGCCTATCGTGCCTATATTTAAATGAGGCTTCTTCCTCTCAAACTTCTCTTTCGCCATATCCCTCTCCTTTGTTGAACATAAAGTTGAGTTTTTATCTTCAAAGTATCACTAAATCGCCAATAGACCCAAAAATAGCTAATCCAATTAACTTATAAAAAATTATAACTTAATTCAGATAAATAGAATCCTTGCGGATGTAATCAAAAAGACTATGAATTTGACATATTTTTAAAATCCTGTCAAGCATATTTTATCTCTACAAGTCGAAACATAGCGTCAGTAACCGCGGATCTTTTTCATCAGGAAATCTTTATCGTGCTCAGACAGTTTTTCATATTTCAAAAACTGCATGGTGTAGCTTGCTTTTCCCTTGGTAAGGCTTCTTATGGCAGAGGCGTAGCCGAATGTTTTTGACAGCGGAACCTGTGCGTGAACGAGTTTGTATTTCTTTTTATCTTCGATGTGTGATATTTCCGCAGAGAGTGAATGAAGGCTTTTTATAACTTCACCAAAATAATCGTCCGGAACGAATATTTCCAGGTTCATGAGCGGCTCTAAAACAACAGGATCCGCCGCGGCGCAGGCCTTTTCGAAAACTTCTTCGAGCGAAGACAACACGACTGTCTCGTTGGCGTCTTCGTCGGTCTCTACATTCAGAAGTCTGCACTCAACACCCATTAAAGGAAATCCGGCGATAGGCCCTGGAAAATAATAACTTTTGAATTCTTCGGCGTATTCTTCGACGGCTTTTCTGACGGAATTATTTTCGTTGAATTTCCAATCCTTGGGAACTATGAAAACATTTTTGTGATTTTCAAGAGGTCTTACCTCAAGTGACACTCTCACGGTGTGTTTCTTTCCGCCAATATTCTTGATTATGTCCGAAGTCATTTTTTGCGTTTTACCTGTGCTTTCCCTGTAAGCCACTCTCGGATTTCCGAGTTTGACGGGAATTTTAAAATCACGTTTGAGTCTTTCGGCGAGAACATCAATATATAGTTCACCCATCCCTGAAATGATGAGTTGTCCGGTCTCTTTGTCCTCGGCAAATTTAAACGTCGGATCTTCCTGGGTAAAAAGATTGAGAGTTTCGCACAGTCTGTCAAAATGAGCCGAAGCCTTCGGTTCGACCGCTACAGATACTATCGGTTCGGGAAAAGTCGGTTCTTCAAGAAGAAAATCCCTGCTTTCTTCGCTCAGAGTATTTCCTGTGAAAGAGTTCTTCAGCCCCGTCACTCCTACTATGTCTCCCATCAAAGCGACATCTCTTTCGACTCTTTTGTCCGCGTATATTCTGAATATTTTTTGGACAACTTCATTTTTTGACGTTGTCAGATTTATTACCGTTTGTTTAGTCTTCAATTTCCCCTCGTAAACTCTTACGAAATGGACTTTTCCGACGTGCTCGTCAAGGATTATTTTAAAAACAAGACCGAGGAAGGGATTTTCCGGATCGAGAGTGATTTTCTTAGACCTGCCGTATTTTGCGGTGAGAACTTCAATCTCTTTTGCATCCAAAGGGGAAGGAAGATAATCCATCACTGCGTCGAGCAGCGGCTGAACGCCAACGTTCCTGCGCGAAGCCCCGCAGAGAACAGGGACAATTTTTCCCTGAATCGTCAATTTTCTGATTTCCGATTTGATGAGATCGTTGTCGGCGTCGCCTGAGTTTATGAACTGATCTGCTATCTCGTCGTTGAAATCGGAAAGATAATCTATTAGGAAATTTCTCTGGTTTTCAATTTCAGCGGTTGTTTTTTCGTCTGTAGCTTTAATTTCAAAACTTGAGCCGTCCGTCGAACGGTTCCAGACAAGGATTTTTCTCTCTATCACGTCAGCCACACCCGTAAAATTTTCTTCGTACCCGTAAGGAATGTTGACTATGAGGGGAAACTGCGAAAACTTCTCTTTTATTTCGTTGACGACGGATTTGAAATCCGCTCCGATTCTGTCAAGTTTGTTAACATAGACTATTCTCGGTGTTTTATATTTATCGGCCTGATGCCATACAGTTTCAGACTGGGATTCCACGCCTTCGACCGCGCTGAAAATCACAACAGATCCGTCCAGAACTCTCAAAGATCTTTCGACTTCACCAGTGAAATCAACATGACCTGGAGTGTCTATGATGTTTATGTTTGCTTTTTTCCACAAAAGGGAAACGACTGCAGAAGTGATGGTTATCCCTCTTTCTTTCTCCTGATCGAGATAATCCGTAGTCGCACTTCCCTCGTCTACTTCACCCATTTTGTGCGTCTTTCCGGAATAAAACAGCATTCTTTCGGTCGTAGTCGTCTTACCCGCGTCTATGTGGGCTATTATGCCTATATTTCTAATACTTCTCATAATTTGCTAAAACAATCCGTCCGTTAAAAAAACCGGCAGCACGTCTTGGTCTTCCCGTTATGCTGCCGCTTATTAGTTTTCTGAGTTAAAGGTAAAAAATTACCACATGTAGCTGGCAAAAGCTTTGTTGGCTTCAGCCATCTTGTGAGTATCTTCTTTTTTCTTTATCGCGGTTCCCTCTTTGTTGCTCGCGGCTATAAATTCTGCTGCAAGTCTTTCCTTCATAGTTTTCTCGCTTCTCGCTCTGGCCGAACTGAGAAGCCATCTTATCGCAAGCGCTATTCGTCTGTTTGTGGGAACATCCACGGGAATCTGATATGTCGCGCCGCCTATTCTCCTCGGTTTTACTTCTATAGTCGGTTTGACGTTATTGACAGCCTTTTCGAAAATTTCTATGGGATCGGCGATTTTAAGTTTCTGAGCGACAATGTCTAGAGCGCCGTACACTATTGTTTCGGCCGTTCCCTTTTTACCTCTCTTCATCACGACGTTGACGAATTTACTTACGAGTTCACTGTTGAAATTCGGATCTGGCGGTATGATTCTTTTATACGTTTTGTGTTTTCTGGACATCGGTTCCTCCGGTTATTTCTTTGCCTTTTTTGTCCCGTAAAGAGATCTACTTTGCTTGCGGCCCTCGACGCCCGCTGAGTCGAGAACACCTCTGACAATGTGATATCTGACGCCCGGAAGATCCTTCACCCTTCCACCTCTGATCAAGACTGTGGAATGTTCCTGGAGGTTATGACCTTCACCGGGTATGTACGCGGTGACTTCATAACCGTTGCTGAGTCTCACGCGAGCAACTTTTCTGAGAGCCGAATTGGGTTTTTTCGGGCTCGTCGTATATACTCTGACGCAAACACCTCTCTTCTGGGGGCATTTGGTCAGCGCGGGTGCTTTTGTCTTCTTGACTATTTTCTTTCTTCCTTTTCTCACGAGCTGATTTATCGTGGGCATTGTTTCCTCCAAAAAAGTAAATTTATAATATTTCGTTTTCTATTTCTGTTCTTCTGTACTCAGTATAACGACAGAGTCCTCTTTCTTTTCTTCGACGTCTTCCTCGCCTTCGACCCTTATGGCTCTGTAAATTCTCAAACCTGTGCCCGCAGGTATCAAATTGCCGACTATGACGTTTTCTTTGATCCCTTCCAGAGTGTCTCTCTTACCTTCAATGGCAGCCGATGTCAACACTTTTGTTGTTTCCTGGAAACTCGCCGCCGATATAAAACTCTCTGCCGTCAAAGCAGTTTTGGTCACACCCAGCAGTATGTATCTGTAAGTCGCCGGTTTTCCTCCGGCTTTTAATATTCTGTTATTTTCAAACGTAACAGTTTTGCTGTCAACTATTTCGCCCTCTATGAGATTTGTGTCCCCCGAATCTTCAATTTTTACCCTTCTCAGAAGTTGTCTGATAATAAGAGCTATATGACGATCGGCTATTTTAACTCCCTGGAGCCTGTATACTTCCTGTACTTCGTTGAGAAGAAATTCCTGAACCGCGAGAGGCCCTTTAGCCTGAAGTATATCCGGAGGGTATACTTGTCCGTCTGTGAGTTTTTCTCCTCCTTCAACGAATTGTCCTTCGTGAACAAGTATGTGTTTACCGTATGGAACCACGTATTCTTTATCGTCACCCACTTCACTGACGATTTTTATGGCTTTGGCTCCTTTTGTCGTGTCCATAAATTTGACTTCTCCCCTGATTTCCGAAATTATTGCCGCATTTTTGGGTCTTCTCATTTCGAAGAGCTCTTCAACTCTAGGCAATCCTGCAGTTATGTCCCTGCTTCTGCTGCTTTCTCTCGGAATTTTACCGATTATGTCTCCGGGAGTGACCCTCTTTCCATTCTCGACAATGATATAAGTTCCGATAGGGACCAAAGCGACCTGTTTTTTTCTGCTGGTCTCTGAAGGTTCAATTTCCAGTGCCGGAATAAGACCTCTTTCTTTATGCTCGACAACGAGAACCTGCTTTTCTCCGGTTTGCGGATGAGTTTCATATCTCATGGTCAGGTTATCAATAAGGTCTTTGTACCTGACTATACCGTTAGTTTCGGACAGTATAGGATCGGAAAAAGGATCCCATTCATAGAGAGGTGTGTCCGTGTCTACGTAAGCCCCCTCTACGGCCAAAAGCACGGAACCGTGAGGTATCTTGTGAGTCACTTCGCGTTCTCTGCCCTTGATTATAATTTCTCCGTTACGTGAGATGACTATCCTTTTTTCGTCAATATCTCGTTTTATGGTTTTAACTTTCTGAAACTTGACCGCTCCGGTGATTATTGATTTTACGATGGATTGCTGTGCTATACGAGTGGCGGTTCCTCCGATGTGGAATGTTCTCAGAGTAAGCTGTGTGCCTGGTTCTCCTATTGACTGTGCGGCAATAATTCCGACGGCTTCGCCTATGGAAACCGTTTTCCCCGTCGAAAGATCTTTTCCATAGCACTTCTGGCATAAACCTTTCTCTGCTTCACAAGTCAAAACCGATCTGATTTTTACTTTGCTTATATTTCTGTACTCAATTTTGAGCGCGAGTTCTTTTGACATCACTTCACCTTCATGGACTATCACTTCGTGAGTCTGCGGGTCCTCTATGTCGTCGAGGGCAAATCTTCCCTCGATTCTGTCAGACAGAGGTTCAATAATTTCTCCGCCTTCTGTCAGAGCCTGCATTTCAAGTCCTTTTATTGTCCCGCAGTCAGGTTCCGTAATTATCACATCCTGAGCGACATCGATCAGCCTTCTCGTCAGATAACCGGCTTCCGAAGTCTTCAACGCCGTATCTGTCAGCCCCTTTCTCGCTCCGTGAGACGAAATGAAGTATTCGAGCACCTTCAATCCCTCTTTGAAATTCGACAGCACAGGGGATTCAATGATCTCTCCTTTTTGACCCGTGATCTTTTTTTGAGGTCGAGTCATTAATCCTCTCACACCCGCAAGCTGTCTGACCTGTTCCCTGCTTCCTCTTGCGCCGGAATTGACCATCATGTAAATCGGATTGAAACCTTTTCTGTCCGCTTGAAAGGTTTCTATCATGCGTTCTTCAACTTCGTTTGTAGCTTTGGTCCACGCTTCTATTGTTCTCTGGTATTTTTCATTCTCGGTGATTTCACCCTTTTTGAAATTGTCTCTGATTTTATCTACTTCAGTCTGTGTTCTTTTCAAAATCGAAGGTCTTTCAGGTGTATCAACAAGATCATACATGCCGAAAGTCACACCGGAGAAAGTGGCGAAATGAAATCCGAGATCCTTTAAGTCGTCCAAAAACTTTGCGGTTCTCTCGTTGCCGAACATATAATTGACGTTGGCAATAATTCCGGCGAGTATTTTCTTTTCAATGACTATATTATAAAACGGCATTCCTTCAGGCAGTATCTGATTGAATATGACTCTTCCGGGGGTCGTTGTTATTATTTCCTTGGTTACGACCCTGTCTTCGTCCCTTCCTTTTTCATTAACTCCGATTATTCTTCCGGCGACGGGATATTTTATATGTGCGTGAAGGTCGAGATCGCTGAATTCCCGCGCCATGTCTATCTCTTCAACACTGGAAAAATGTTTGCCCTCGCCTTCGGCCTTCTCTTTTCCTTTCGTAAGATAATATATTCCTAGAACCAAGTCTTTCGTTGGAGCCACAATGGGAGCACCGTTGGATGGAGAAAGAAGGTTGTTCGAGGACATCATAAGAAGATAGGCTTCGGCCTGGGCTTCATATGACAGCGGAAGATGGACAGCCATCTGATCGCCGTCAAAGTCGGCGTTGAAAGCCGTGCAGACCAGCGGATGAACCTGAATGGCTTTCTCGTCAATCAATACCGGCTGAAAAGCCTGAATGCCGAGTCTGTGCAATGTCGGAGCTCTGTTGAGCATCACGGGATGATCCTTAACGATTTCCTCGAGTATGCTCCATACTTCAGGGGACCCCTTTTCCAGGAGTCTCTCCGCTCCTTTTATTGATTGAGCGTGTCCTCTCTCCTCCAGTTTCCGGATTATGAACGGTTTGTAAAGTTCGAGTGCTATCTCTTTCGGAAGCCCGCATTGATGGATTTTGAGCTTCGGGCCGACAACTATTACTGATCTTCCCGAGTAGTCAACCCTTTTTCCGAGAAGATTTGATCTGAACCTGCCTTGCTTTCCTTTCAGCACGTCCGCAAGAGATCTTAGCGGTTTATTGCCTTTCCCCCTGACGTTCTTCGCTCTCCTCGAATTGTCAAAAAGAGCATCCACGGCGTCTTGAAGCATTCTCATTTCATTTCTTATAATTATATCGGGAGCTTTTATGTTTATGAGACTTTTCAGCCTGTTATTCCTCGAGATCACCCGCCGGTAAAGATCGTTCAAATCGCTTGATGCGAATCTTCCCCCGTCGAGAGCTACGAGAGGTCTCAATTCAGGAGGAATCACAGGGATTACAGTCAGGATCATGTCTTCAGGATGATTGCTTGAATTCCGAAAAGCTTCAACAACTTTCAGTCTTTTCAGCATCTTGGTTTTGGCGTCTTCGGATTTTTCTATTTTAATTCTGGATCTCAGATCTGCCGTCAGTTTTTCAAGGTCCAGGTCCTGCAGAGCTTCTCTGATTCCTTCTCCTCCTATTCCGAGCTTCAGGCTTTTGAAGAGGCCTTCTTCAACTTTTTCTTCAATCTCGCTTTTTTGTTCTTCTGAAAGAAAGCCTCCTTTTTTGACAGCGTACGGATTGTCATCGCCGAGATTTCCCGGGTTTAAAACAATGTAGGCTTCGTAAAACAATACTCTCTGAAGCATGTCCTGCGTCATGTTCAAAAGAAGAGCTATTCTGCTCGGTGTCACTTTATAAAACCATATATGCGCAACGGGTACCGCGAGTTCGATGTGTCCCATCCTCTCTCTTCTGCTTTTCGAGCTCGTAACTTCCACTCCGCATCTTTCGCAGACAACGCCTCTGTATCTTACGTGTTTGTATTTTCCGCAGTTACATTCAAAATCCTTAACGGGTCCGAATATTTTTTCGCAAAAGAGTCCGCCCGGCTCGGGTTTTTGCGTCCTGTAATTTATTGTCTCGGAATTTATGACTTCGCCGTTAGACCAGTCACGAATAACAGTAGGCGAGGCAACACTCAATTTCAGCAAATCTATACTTAGGTCTGCGTTCTGGTCCTTCTGCGATCTTGAAAAATAGTTGTATTTCAATTTACCTCCTCAAGAGATAAAACTACTTTTTGTTCTGTTTCGATTTTGATTTGCCTTTTTCAATTTCAACGTTCATGCAAAGTCCGTTCAGCTCTTTTACGAGAACATTGAAAGATGCCGGCAATCCGGGTTCGGGCGGATTATCACCCTTTATTATGCTTTCATACATTTTAGTTCTGCCGCTTATGTCATCGGATTTAACAGTCAGCATTTCCTGAAGAGTGTAAGCGGCTCCGTATGCTTCGAGCGCCCACACTTCCATTTCTCCGAATCTCTGCCCTCCGAAATGAGCCTTTCCCCCGAGCGGTTGCTGTGTGATCATCGAGTACGGACCGATGCTTCTGGCATGGATTTTGTCGTCTACCATGTGCCCCAGTTTCAGCATATACATGTATCCGACTGTGATTTCGCCGTCAATAACCTGACCCGAAATACCGTCGTGCAGTGCGACTTTTCCGGATTTTGGAAGTTCGGCTTTTTCCAGAAGACCCTCGATTTCTTTTACTGAAATTCCGTCAAATACCGGCGTCGCGATTTTTATGTTAAGTTTTTTAGCCGCCCATCCCAAATGCGTTTCGAGAACCTGTCCTATGTTCATTCGGGACGGAACGCCGAGAGGATTGAGTATTACGTCCACGGGTGTTCCGTCTTCCATATAGGGCATGTCCTCTTCCGGGACAATTATGGATACTACGCCTTTATTACCGTGTCTTCCTGACATTTTGTCTCCTACAGACAGCTTCCTTTTTTCTGCCACGTAGACGTCTATTCTTTTCAATAATCCGTGAGGTAGATCGTCACCTTGTCTTAGTACTTCGACTTCGTTGTTTCTCAGCCTTTCGAACTCTTCTATTATGTTATTGGACTCAGTGAGTATTTTAGAGAGAGTCAACATGTCTCCCTTGGCTGAATCAGGAACTGCTATTTCGTCCCATTCCGTGTCTTTGATCATTTTTGCAGTGATCTTCTTGCCGCGCTGGATTACGACAGATCCCTGCATATCAAGAATGCCGTCAGGCAGAACAGTTCCGTCGAAAAGCTGAACAAGTTTTTCCAGTCTCTGTTTTTTATGTTCCTCTATCCGTTTGTTGTAGTTCTCTTCGATTTCTCTGATCTTTTTTTCGTTTGCTTTCTTTTCGTTGGCTGATTGAGTTTTGCGGCTCAGTTGGTGAACGTCTATGACGACTCCCTGAACTCCCGGCGGAACTCTCAGCGACGTATCCCTCACATCGGCTGCTTTTTCACCGAAAATAGCCTTTAAAAGTTTCTCTTGCGGAGTCAATTCGGTTTCACCCTTTGGAGTGACTTTTCCGACAAGGATATCGTCCGGACCGACTTCGGCTCCTATCCTGATTACGCCGTTTTCGTCGAGGTTTCTTGTGGCATCCTCTCCGACGTTCGGAACTTCTCTTGTAATTTCCTCGGGACCCAGCTTTGTTTCCCTGACTTCTACGTTGAACTTATTAATGGTTACTGATGTGAATACATCCTCTTTTATGAGTCTTTCACTGATTATTATAGCGTCTTCAAAATTGTAGCCTCTCCAGGACATTAGAGCTACAAGTACGTTTCTGCCGAGGGCAAGTTCGCCGCCGTCTGAAGAGGAGCTGTCGGCTATGACCTGACCCTCTTTCACTTTGTCTCCTACATTGACTATGGGTCTTTGATTTACAGAAGAGTTTTGATTGGTCATTTTGTATTTCTGTAGTTTATATACGTCGAGGTCTTTTTCTCCGAAAACCAGAAGGGAAGTTTTATCCGGCTGAATTCTAATTTCCTCTGAATTCACGAAAACAACTTCGCCTTTTCTTTTTGCTGTCAATACGGTCTGCGAATCTTTTGCGACCGTTCTTTCCAAACCGGTTCCAACAAGAGGTGATTCCGGTCTGATAAGGGGGACCGCCTGCCTCTGCATATTCGATCCCATCAGAGCTCTGTTGGCTTCGTCGTGCTCCATGAAAGGTATTAGCGCGGCCGAAATGCTCAGTAATTGAGTCGGATAAGCGTCCATGTAATCAACTTGATCTCTGGCCACAACAGGATAATCGTCCATGTATCTGGTTACGAGCTCATGATTTGTCAATTTTCCGTTGTTATCAATCGGTTCGTTCGCTTGAGCTATGATCTTTTTGTCTTCCGGATGCGGAGACATATATTCTATTATGTCAGTCAGTTTCCCTTTTTCAACTTTTCTGTAAGGAGTCTCAATGAAGCCGTATTCGTTTATTTTTGAGTATATCGCCAGAGACGTTATCAATCCTATGTTGGGACCTTCCGGAGTCTCTATAGGGCAGAGTCTTCCGTAATGTGAATGATGGACATCTCTTACCTCAAATCCGGCAGTATCTCTGGTAAGCCCATCCGGCCCCAATGCGCTCAGCCTCCTCTTGTGTGTCATTTCAGCAAGCGGGTTTGTCTGCTCCATGTATTGCGACAGCTGACTGAGGCCAAAAAAAGCCATGAGAGTGCTCGTCACATATCTCGAGTTGACAAGCATCTGCGGAACTATTTTTTTCGGATCGCTTTCGAGAATGAATCTGTCTTTGACTCCTTTTACTACCCTTATCATGGCAGTGTTGAACTGATCGGCGAGCAACTCTCCTACCCTTCTGACCTGTCTGTTTCCCAGATGATCTATGTCGTCTACGTCGAGTCCCTTGTTTTTGTCGAGCAATCCGAACAGATAATCCATTATGTGGACGAAATCTTCCGAGCAAAGAGAAAGCGTTTCTTCATTCGGTGTTTTTCCGAGTTTGTCCTTCATCATCTTTCTTCCTACTGCCCCGAGGTTGTATCTTTTGGGAGAGAAATACATGCTGTTTATGTAATCGATTGCGGCTTCAGGATTAACCGGATCAGTGCCTCTTTGAAATTTAAAAATATATTCAGCCGATTCTTCTTTAGACAGTCTCTTTTTGACTTTTGCAAATGTTTTTTTCATGACTTCGAGGGCGGGAATGTTATCGTCCTTAACCAGCAGCAACTCTTTTTTACCGAAAAGATTAAGCATGTCCAGTGAACCGGAAGTGAGTTCGGAACCTGAAAAAAGGACAACTTCTCCCGAATTTGGATCTGTTATGTCTTCGACAGTAACTCTCCCGATCAATTTCTCGGCTTGTTTACCTGTGAAATTCGAGATTTTTACCGTTTCTGATCCGAAAAAACGCTCCAAAATTTGACCGGGATCGCCAAGTCCTATTGCCTGAAGCCAGATCGTCAGAGGAAAATGCCTTCTCCTGTCAAGACTTATGTTCAAAATCTCATTGTGATCCAGATTGATGTCTATCCACGTTCCTTTTTGAGGAATTATCTGGGCGACAATAAGCATTTTTCCCGTGTGATGGTATTCGACATTAAAAAACACACCCGGACTTCTGTGGAGCTGAGAGACTATAACCCTTTCCACTCCGTTGATAATAAAACTCGCCTTTTCTGTCATCATGGGCAGATCGCAAAGGAACACGTCCTGCTCGCGAATTTCCTCAATGGCTTCGTTTTTCTTGTCTTTTATGGCTATTTGCAGTTTGAGTTTCAAGGGAGCCGAATACGTCTTGCCTTTTCGAATACATTCGTCTGGATTGTATTTTGGCGGTTCTATTTCATAATTGACGAATCTCAATTCGCATCTGCCCTGCTGATCCTCGATGGGAAAGAATTCTTCCAAAACAGCCTGAAGCCCTGTTTTTTTTCTCTTGCTCTGGGGCACGTTTTTCTGAATAAATTTCGCGAAAGATTCTTTCTGAACATCGAGAAGGTCAGGTATAGGCAAAGGTGAAGTCAATTTACCGTAGTTTACTCTTTCACCTTTTGTCAATTTTACCTCCATGAAAAATAAAGAAAGACAGATTTAAAAGAAAGAAACATCTCAGGGAATCAAAGTCCCTGAGACATTTCCCGACATCCGAACAAGTAACATCAAGTCATTCAGAATTATTATGACTCTATTACTTTATTTCTATGACAGCTCCTGCGCTTTCGAGTTGTTTCTTCATTTCTTCAGCCTCTTTCTTCGAAACCTGTTCTTTAATTTTTGCGGGGACGCCTTCTACAAGGTCCTTTGCTTCTTTAAGTCCCAGGCCCGTTATCGCTCTAACTTCCTTGATCACAGGGATTTTTTTATCGCCGTATTCTTTCAGTATTACGTCAAATTCCGTTTTTTCTTCCTGCTCTTCAGCGGCCTGGGAAGGACCGGCGCCCGCCGCCATCTGAACGACAGGAGCCGCGGCTGAAACACCGAACACTGTTTCCATTTCTTTTATAAGTTCAGACAGTTCCATAACCGTCAAACCTTTAACAAGTTCCAATATTTGCTTGGTAGCCTCAGACATCGAATACCTCCCTATTTTGTTTTCTTATTTTTCTTTGCTGTCTTTTATTGAACTTAAAATCCTCAGAAAACCTGACAATATGTTATTGCCTACGAACATGAATCCAGTTATTGGAGCCGCCAGAGTACCGGCGAGTTGTCCGAGAAGAGCTTCTTTTGGCGGAAGATCCGCAATTCTGTTTATTTCTTCCCTGGTCACGAGCTTACCTTCAAGGAAACCGCCTTTTATTATGGGAAAACCCATTTCTGCGAAGCTCTCTTTGATTATCTTTGCCGGCATTACCGGATCCTTATAACTGAACGCCACAGCAGTTGGTCCGGTAAGGAGATCATCCATGCCGGAATATCCGCTGTTGTTAAGGGCGATTTTTGTCATTGTGTTCTTGACGACCTTGAAACTCAACCCGGCATCTCTGACTTTTTTCCGGAACGAGGTCATTTGAGCGACGGTCATCCCTTTATAATCGCTGATATATATAGCTTTAGCCTCTTTTATGCTCTTTGTCAGGTCCTGGACCTGGCTTATTTTTTCCTTTGTTGCCATTTTCCACTCCTTGCTTGTACCAGTATCAGCGCTGGGGCTGAATCAAATCAGCCGCATTTATTTTAACGCTCGGACCCATTGTTGGACTGAGATAAACCGATTTGATGTAGGTACCCTTGACCGAAGACGGTTTACTCTTTATAAGTTCCCTGAAAAACTCACTGACGTTTTCGAAAAGATTTTCTGCTGAAAATGATGTCTTTCCCACGGGTACGTTAATGTTTCCGGACTTGTCGTTTTTAAACTCGATCCTTCCTTTTTTTATCTCTTCGACGACTTCTTTGACATTCATCGTGACTGTGCCGAGTTTAGGATTGGGCATTAGTCCTCTCGGCCCGAGGATCTTTCCAAGCATGCCGACTTTTCCCATCATCTGCGGTACTGCGACGACAGCGTTAAAATCAAGCCAGTTCTCTTTCTGGATTTTTTCAATATATTCATCCGCGCCTACATAATCGGCGCCTGCATCTTTGGCTTCCTGTGCTTTTTCGGTTCCGGCGAAAACGAGAACTTTGACTTTTTTTCCGGTGCCGTGCGGAAGAACGACGCTTCCCCTGACCAGCTGATCCGATTTTCTCGGATCTATGCCGAGTTTCACGGAAACTTCGAGAGTTTCGTCGAATTTGGCGTTAGCCATGCTTTTTGCTTTCTCAACCCCTTCCTTGAGAGAAAAATCTTCTTTCGAGGAATGGTCTTTTTTGAGATTGTCGTATCTTTTTCCGTGTTTCATTTCATCCTTCTTCCACTAATATTCCCATGCTTCTCGCGGTTCCCCTGACCATGCTCATGGCTTTTTCAACTGATCCCGCTGTCATGTCCTGATGTTTTTTTTCAGCTATGGCTCTGACATCTTTAGCCGATACTGTGGCCACTTTTATTTTGTTTGGTTCTCCGGAACCTTTTGCAATTTTAACGCTTTTTTTCAAAAGAACCGCCACCGGAGGTGATTTGACTTCAAAAGAAAAAGTTTTGTCTTTGTAAACCGTAATCACGGTGGGTAAAGGCAGCGGATCCTGTCCGCCGGTTCTCGCGTTAAAAGTCTTTATGAATTCGGGAATATTGACGCCGGCCTGACCCAAAGCCGGTCCCAAAGGAGGAGCCGGAGTCGCTTGACCAGCAGGTATCTGCAGCTTGATTACTGCCTGTATTTGTTTTTTCTTAGCCTTTGCCATCGAGGTCCCCTTTTTTAAACTGGTTGAGCGTCTATGAAATCAACTTCAACCGGTGTAGATCTTCCGAATATAGTGACAACAACTTTTAATCTCTGTTTTTCTTCGTTCACGTTTTCCACGACTCCGATAAAATCCGAAAACGGACCGCTTACTATCTTCACACTGTCGTTTACGGCAAATGGAGCAGTGAGTTTAACGATTTTGTCGCCTTCTTCCCTCAGCTGCTTGAGTTCACCCTCTTCGAGGCCTTTGAGTGGTATAGGATTCTTGCCTCCGAGAAAACTGATGACATTGGGTAGATCAGAAATCATGCTGATCACCTCTTTTTCCGGTCTCATCCTGATAAAAATATAACCGGGATAAAGGTTTTTCGGCTTCACGACTCTTTTCACGGATTTACTGCTTCTTATAACTTTTGAACTCTTCTTTATCGGTGTGTAAACTTCGTGAATGTTTTTACCTATTTCAGCATTTTCCTTAACCATTTCCAGTATCATTTTTTCAACTTTTTTTTCGGAACCCGAATAGACGTGTATGGTGAACCATTTAGCCTCGGCATCTTCCACGAGGTCTTCGACAGGTTTTTCCGCCGCGTTTTCGGAACCGTCTTGTTTTAAATCTTCAGAGGTTTCTTCGTGATCCATTTCTACCTTACAATCAAACTTACGAGAGTCGTGAAAATTCTATCGAAAATCCCTACGAACACCGCGAGCATTATCGACACGAAAATTACGACCATCGTCGAATCCCAAAGTTCCTGTTTTGAGGGCCAAGATACTCTGCCCAGCTCCTGTTTGGATTCAAAAAGAAAATTTTTCATCTTTTTGAATATTTGCAAAACAGCCTTCATTAGGTTTCCTTCCGACAAAAAGTTAATTTTCAGGCCTGGCAGGATTCGAACCTGCAACCACCGGATTTGGAGTCCGACGCTCTACCAATTAGAGCTACAGGCCTATTATTTTGTTTCTTTGTGTCCGACTCTTTTGTTGCAAAAAGAGCAGAATTTCTTGAACTCTACCCTGCCTGTGTGTTTCTTTTTGTTTTTCTTCGTCGTGTAATTTCTTCTCTTGCATTGACCGCAAGCCAGAACAATTATCTCTCTCGGCATTTTATTCGTCCTTGTTTATTCCAATATTTCCGTGACTACGCCTGCGCCTACGGTCTTTCCGCCTTCCCTTATGGCGAATCTGAGTCCTTTTTCCATCGCAACC
>JAFGSQ010000027.1 GCA_016934535.1 candidate division WOR-3 bacterium | reverse complement strand
TTCGAATATTTTCAACAGGAAAATTGAAATCGAGCTCTCTTTACCCTGCCGTACTTCTGTCATATTTAAAGTTCACGATTTAAGCGGAAGACTCGTCAGAGAAGATCGTTTCGGTAATATTTCAGAGGGAATTCACCGACTGTATTGGGAAGGAAAAAACGATAGGGGTGAAACTGTCTCTCCGGGAGTGTATTTTTTCAGTATTGAAGCCGGGGAAGGAATATACACAGACAAAATAATTTTTGCCGATTGAAATTTCCAGCGCGGCGTCGAGCCGCGCTTATTTTCATGTTATCAATTTTCCGCTGGTATCTCCGGCATGGGATAAAGCTCAATGAGAATTATACCGTTTTTTCCATGAGCTGTTATGAGATAGTACAAGGAATCGGTCCTTACAAAATATGTAACGTAGCCTTCAAGAGCCGGATATTCTATTTGATCGGGTGTTTCTTTAATGATGAGGAAAGCTGTGTCTCCGTTAAATGGATTGATCAATCCTTCTGGAAGATTCATCTCTTCTTTAGTCAGGGGATATCCTCTGCTGTCAGCAAAATAAAGAAACTCTTCAACTGCGAGTTGAATTGTGTGAGCGTTTTCGAGGACCTGTTTTTTGAATGAATAAAGTTCGACAAGGCACGAAAAATCTATTTTCCAGTTCCCATTGAGTCCTTCAAAAAAAACTGTGTCTTCCGCACCGTTTTGATACAAGAGACAAATAAAAGCTCTTGTGCTGTCAATTATTTCTTCCTTGACAATAGAATAATTCGGGTCAAATTCGAAATATTTAGGAAGTTTTTCAATATACAAAGCAATGAGTTGAGAATTCTCTTTGACAAGAGCTTCCTCTATCGGCAAGCCTAAAAGCGATTGAATTTTGTGGTTCAGGATGGAATCGTCTTTTACCAACCGCTTTTTTTCGTTTAAGTCATCCCTTAGCGCATCAGACATAACTTCGATAGTGTGCGAGGAAAGCATGGAGACTGCGCTTTCATAATCCTCACTTTCGAGTGCGATAAAGTAATTTGCAAGGACGTCCGATGGAAGCAAAGAAGGGTCTCCTAACGGCTTATTGTCTTTTGAACAGGAAATCAGCGGAAAAAGCAAAACAAGAAGCATAAATATTAACAATTAATCCTCCTTGATGGGTGTTTTTTTCCTGTCAACAATTATCGTGCATTTTGTCGCCAGCGCGGCTATGGCTCCTGCCGCCGCTAACATTGGAGATAGAAATACACCAACGACACCTACACTCAAAGGAAACTCGGCGACAGTCTCGCCTTTTTCGTTTTGGATAATTATCCGTTTCGCGTTTCCCTCTTTTAGAATTTCGTTGATTTTTTTGATGAGGTCTTCGCCTCTTACTTCAAATTTTTCTTGATTTGAATTTTCTTCCAATTTGACCTCCTTATGTCCTGTATTTTTGTATTAAATAATAATTTCTTTAACATGCTGAGGCAAGGATTCCGAAAATAATTGTGTTTGCATTCTATCTCAAAGTTGACAAATCTGTATAAACATGTTTCTATTTGTAGAAACATTATGGACAAATTAAAAGAAATATCAATCGTGTTGAGCGAAATGAGCGACCCGGAAATCGCTTGTTCTTTTTTACGGGCTCTTTTGACAAAAGACGAGATAAAAATGATTTCTTCCCGCTGGGAGCTTTCAAAAATGCTTGCTTGCGGATTGAGCCAGAGAAAAATATCGAAAAAATTAGGACTGAGTCTTTGCAAGATAACGCGAGGTTCGAAAGAACTTGGAAAAAGAAATTCGGCTCTAAAACGAGGATTGAATGTACTAAAACCGGCAGTCATATCGGCTCTCTGGATCTGGTGGGCGGTCTGACCGCCCGCATATTTTTCGTGTAATAATCCAACAATCCCCAATAATCAAAAATTCCAAAAAGGAGAATAACGTGTATTATAAATCGGTATTAGAAGACAGTGAAATACCTCTTAAGTGGTACAATCTTGCGGGAGATTTGAATGGAACACATCCGCCGGTCGACAATAGAGGAAATCCGGTCAAACCCGAAGACCTCGAAGTAATTTTTCCAAGATCGCTAATAGAGCAGGAGATGAGCCTTGATAGGTGGATTGAAATACCGAAAGAAGTTTTAGAAACTCTTTTGAAATGGAGGCCTACGCCGTTGAGCAGGGCGCGCGGGCTTGAAGAGTACCTGAAAACGCCCGCCAAGATATTTTTCAAAAATGAGAGTGTATCTCCAACAGGCAGTCACAAACCTAACACTGCCATCGCCCAGGCCTATTACAACAAAAAGGAGGGGACGGAAAAAATAACGACTGAAACCGGAGCGGGTCAATGGGGCAGCGCTCTCGCTTTCGCCTGTTCACTTCTCAATATGGAGTGCAAAGTCTTCATGGTCAGAGTAAGTTACGACCAAAAACCATTCAGAAAGACGCTGATGAACGTCTGGGGCGCTACTTGCGTTGCGAGTCCGAGCCATGAGACTTCTTTCGGAAGAAAGATGCTCGAAGAAGATCCTGATTCTCCGGGAAGCCTTGGTATGGCAGTGAGTGAAGCCATCGAGGAAGCCGTAAACGACAAAAAAGTAAAAACCAAATATTCTTTGGGAAGCGTTTTAAATTTTGTTATGTTACATCAGACAGTCATAGGTCTCGAGGCAAAAAAACAACTCGCTAAAATAGGTGAAAATAAAATAGACACTGTAATCGGCTGTGTCGGAGGAGGAAGCAATTTTGCTGGTCTTGGTTTTCCTTTCATAAAAGATAAAATTGAAGGAGACAGCATCAGCATCATTGCGTGCGAACCTGAATCATGCCCTACTCTGACAAGAGGACCATTTGTCTATGATTTCGGAGACTGCGCCGGTATGACGCCTCTTCTTGCAATGTATTCACTGGGTCACAAATTCATACCGCCGCCTATACATGCCGGTGGTCTCCGTTACCATGGAGCCGCCCCTCTTCTTTCCAAAGCGATAAAAGAAAACCTCGTAGAGGCAAGATCTTTCAGGCAAAGCGAATGCTTTACTGCCGCGCACGTCTTTGCCAGGACCGAAGGAATACTGGTCGCGCCTGAAACTTCACACGCTCTCGCATGTGTTGTAGAAGAAGCCGTAAAAGCGAGAGAAGAAGAGAAGGAAAAAGTGATTCTTTTCTGTTTGAGCGGTCATGGTCTGCTCGACCTTAAATTTTATGAGTCGCATATGAACGGGAATAATGTCGATTTCAAACTTGAGGAAGAATATCTTTTGAGGTCTCTTTCTGAAATCAAAGATCATCCTAAACCGGTTTTTTATTGAAAGAAAGGGGGAAAGCCCCCTTTCTTTCAGATTGAAAATCATTCTTTCATGTAATCATATTCAAAATTTTCCGGTGGGAGGAAAGTTTCTTTAACGGTTCTCGGATTTGTCCAGCGTAATAGATTCAAATAACTTCCGGATTTATCATTTGTTCCGGATGCTCTGGATCCGCCGAAAGGCTGTTGTCCGACCATTGCCCCCGTCGGTTTGTCGTTGTAGTAGAAATTTCCGGCGGCGTATCTGAGATACCTGCAGGCTTTAACAGACATTGAGCGGTCCTGGGAGAATATTGAACCGGTCAGACCGTAAGGTGAAGTAGAATCGCAAATCTTCAGTGTTTCTTCGTACTTGTCGTCGTCGTAGACAAAAATGGACATTACTGGACCGAACATTTCTTCTTCCATGGTTATGAAATGAGGATTCTTAACTTCGATAACCGTCGGATGGATGAAATATCCGGTTCCATCGTCGTACTTGCCGCCGGCAATAATGTCGGCTTCGGGGCTTTTTCTCGCATTTTCTATGTATCCGACAATATTGTCGAAGGAATTCTTGTCGATGACTGCATTGACAAAATTGGTGAAATCTCTGACGTCTCCTATTTTAATCTTCCCGATGTCGGAGATGATTTTTTCTTTGACCTGTTTCCACATGGAACGGGGAATGTAAGCGCGGGAAGCGGCAGAACATTTCTGACCCTGGTATTCAAATGCGCCTCTGACAATTGCCGTGGCGACTTGTTCCGGAATTGCCGAACAATGGGCAAAAATGAAATCTTTACCTCCTGTTTCACCTACAACTTTAGGGTACGACCTGTATTTGTCGAGGTTCTGTGCGACGGTTTTCCACAATGTGTTGAAGGTCGCGTTCGATCCCGTGAAATGAATTCCTGAGAGTTCTCTGTCAGAAAGCGCGACTTCGCTGATCGTGCTACCGGATCCCGGCAGAAAATTTATCACTCCGGCCGGTATACCGGCTTCCATGAAGATTTTCATGAGATAGTAATTCGAAAGAAGCGAAGTGGAGGCCGGTTTCCAGACCATCGTGTTTCCCATGAGGCACGGCGCCATGTTGAGATTTGAGGCAATCGCGGTGAAGTTGAAGGGTGAAATCGTGTAAATGAAACCTTCCAGTGGCCTGTATTCCATCCTGTTGAGAATGCCCTGTGAGGATTTCGGCTGTTCGTTGTATATTATTGATATGTAATTTGCGTTGAATCTCAGAAAGTCGATGGTCTCGCACGCCGCGTCAATTTCTGCCTGGAAAGCGTTTTTGCCCTGCCCGAGCATCGTCGAAGCGTTTATCAGGTATCTATATTTTTTTGAAAGAAGCTCTGCCGCTTTCAGCATAATGGACGCTCTTTCCGTCCAGGACATGTTCATCCATTCATCTTTTGCCTTCTTCGCCTCATCTATTGCCCGAGAAACTTCCTTTTTTCCTGCTCTGTGGTAGGTTGCCAAAACGTGCGAATGGAGATGCGGCATGACGACATTTCCGGTGTCGCCTGTCCTTACCTCTTTTCCGCCGATTATCAAAGGGATGTCTATCTTTTCCGAAGCCTGTTTATCCAGCTCTTTGACGAGGGCTTCTCTTTCCTTTGAATCTTTTGAATATTCATAAATGGGTTCGTTCTGGGGGACGTCAAAATTGAATACTGCATTGTTCATATACACTCCTCGTGTTTGTTTTGGATTTTAGAAATTCGCGGGGAAAATGCTCTTAAGGGGACTGGCTTCTCGTGAATAATTCCATATTAATTTTCTCCTTTTCAAAGGTGGAAGGCTGGACTGTTTCCGGTCCAACCCTGACGTTCTTCGGGCGTGACCCCCATGGTTTTAGCCCCAAAGACTCGGAGTTATCGGTACATAACATTATTAAAAGGCTTTGTAAAGTCTTTTATACGAATATTTAGTTATCATTGTTAATAGATAATAGAAAAAAGGTTATTCAATATTTTGTCATATTCGTCGATAATTTGTAATAAATCAAATAATCAGTAATAATTCAATTTAACATATTATTGTATATTTTGAATTGACAAAGTTTATAAAAGTATTAGAATACAAAACTATGTGGTTGTCGTCCAAAGTTTCATAAAAAATGCAGACAATTACGAAGCAATTTCTCTGGAATTGTTTAGTTCATTGGGTAAATTGAAATTTACACAAGGTCTGCACAAACAGAAAGGCGGTGATCTGATGTCCATGAAATATTTATCTCTGCCCAAAAAACTGTTGTTCTGTTCATTGTTATTGCTGTTTTTACTGACCTCTCTCTCCTTCTCCGAACCCAAGCAGGCGATATACTGGAGAGGAGAGTCAATATTTGATCATCCAGATGGGTCTGCGCTTACTGATGAAGCAATAAATGCCAGAATTGATACTTTGAGGTTGAGAGGTTTTACGCATGTTATGCTGGATTCTACTTGGAAAGCTTACTTTCCTCTTTTTACTGCAAAAAATATCGATGTAATTTTATATATGCATTTTCCTTACGGTCCTTTTAATTTTTTATTCAAGCACCCATATGATTTACTAAATAGACACCTATATATAAAGAATATGAATAAATTTAAGTCATTTCTCATAAATAATTATGAAAATATTTCGGCTGTTGTTCAAGGGGTAGAGAGTTCAGTATTTCCTGATAAAGAATTTTATGCTGGCGGAAGTCATCCGCTTGAACCTGACTTCAGTCTTGATAAAATAAATAATTCAGATGGGGATTATAAAGAACGGTCTTCATTCAGAAATTATCCCAACGACAATGATCATTTTGTAAAAAAATACATGCTTGATACTATAATGACAATGGATGAAGTGGAGTTCAATTTTCCAGAACTGGACATCAGTTCTACGGGTTTATTTAGCAATAATCACATAATTGGTCCAACCGAAGAGACAGGTAATCATTATATAATATGTGCCCAGACTTTTAAACCCCTTCACAGTCGAATTACTTGTGTTGATCTTTTTTTAGTGAGAGTTATTAATCAAGAAATTCCACCTGATATTTCTTCCCCTTGTTCTGATCTAGAAATATTTCTTACAAGAGTTGATGAAAATGGGAGACCTGATTTAGATCAAATTCTCGGAAGTTCCGACCGAATAAATTGGTTAACAGGTCATAGTTTTGACCGGGGTTTTGTTGTAGGGGAACAAATTCAAGTAACTGATCCCTCAGACGAATTAGACTCATTTAAGGTATATTTCGATCCTGACTCAATTGGTTTCCTCGATATTGATTCTCAATATGCATTAGTTATCCGAAGTAGAGATCGAAATCCATTACAAAATCCAAATCCTTGGTTCTACTTATTAGGATGCAGACAAGACAATTATTCTGAAGGACAGCTATACAGTAAAATAGAATTAACCTCAGAAGGATGGATGAGCGAACCATCTGTAGATATGTGGTTTAATGTGTATTATCCAAATTTACCGAGCAGAACAGATATTTATCAAAATGAAGAAAATGATTATATATATTTAGGCGACAATGAATCGAATATGAGGATTGCTCAAACCTTTTTATTTTCATCTGATTATGATCATCTTTCATCAATCATTTTGAAAGTAAAGAAATTTAATAATACCACTGCTTCAATTAAGGTTTCTATCAGAACAATGATGAACAATGGTCAACCATCAGAAAATGAACTTGCCTGTTTTAGGTTTTCGACTACTGCTCTCGAAGAAGAAGTTACAATAGATTTGCCCTGTGATCTTCAGAGAAATACCGAATACGCAATCGTACTTGAATACGAAGGTGAACCAAATGGTACGGAATATTATAAAATCGCATCAAAGGACATTGGAGTTAATCCCGGACCTTACATAGATGGAAAGCTTTATCATGGATCGTTAAGTACATGGACGTCGATATCGACAGCCGATTTGTATTTTGCAGTGAAAACACCGGTTTTAAACATGGATTTAGGTAAACTTCACAGAGACTGGATAGAATTTGAAACCCAATGTATTGCCTGGATTATAAGAGATATTGATAGTGTTGTAAATGAGGTTAACAAATCATGTAATTCTGATATAAAGGTTTATGTGTATAGCGGTTATCAGGATTATATTAAGAGAAATTTAACGAATATGGAATATAACAGCATGGATTGGTCTATGATAAGTGCAACTACAGATATCGATTATGCTGTTTGTGCTTGGGACCTTCCTACGGAACTCGGTCCTACTCTTGAAGCTCTTGGTAAAAATATTATTTTAATCGGCAATGTAGGTTGGCATCATGAATATCTGAGTTACTGGAAAAATGTTTATAATAGATGCGAGGGTGGTTTAAATTATTTCTGCTGGAATTATAATTCATATGACTCAAGTTTTAAACGTGTTCCTGTATGGCTTAACAGTTCATATCGGACAAGTTTTGAAAATGATGATAATGGTAATTTTGATGAGGGTTGGGACGGATGCTGGAGGAGAAAGATTTCTGACAGCCTTGGTAGAGTGGAGGTTTATTCTGAAAGCCAGACCATACATTATATAACCCTCGATTCAAAAAAAGAGATTAATCCTCATTTTCCTGCTTCAGAAAATGGATTGAGATTGTATTGTGATTTATCAATAATAAATCAAGTGGTAATGTTGAATTTCAAATGGTGGGATTATAACTCAGGTAATATTGAAGACGGCGTTTATTTATCTGACGATGCAGGTTTAACTTTTGTAAAAGTTTATGATTTCACTGGTCCGAGTGATAGATGGAATCTGACCACGCTCAATATTTCTCAGATAATTGAAAATACTCCTAAACTGAATAAAACAAATTCTTTTATTATCGAATTCAGGTGTTATTCTACCGGTCCGATTCCAACTAGCGGTCTTAAAATTGATGATGTTAATTTAACATTAGGTGGTTCGGAGCAACTTGATAATATCACAACCGGAACAACTGAATTCAGCTGTTGTCTATCAGATCTTAACTCCCTTTCCGGCGAGGGTACTGTCCAATACACCATAGGAACAGCCACAGATGTCGAGATAAATGTATACAACATCGCCGGGCAGAAAGTCAGGACACTTTTAGACGCCCCGCAGAATCCCGGCGAGTATTCAATTTACTGGGACGGGAGAGACGACAGAGGTCAAACACTCAATCCTGGTGCGTATTTTTTCAGGATGGAAGCCCAGGGAGAATGTGTTTCGGAGAAACTTCTCATAGTTAAATAGTTTTGGGGTAGAAAAAGGCGGCCCGGAAAATTCGGGTCGCCTTTTATGTTGTTGTAACTGAAGAAGCTTTCCTTTTCGGTTTTATTTCAAAAAATATAAGTATCAAAAGGCTTGAGACCAGATAAAGCGCACTCGTCGTGAAAAAGGGCAGAGCGTATGAAAATCTCTCGATAAGAAATCCGCCTATGCTCGCGCTGACTCCCCTGCCTGCCGTCCAGGCGATGACTAGTAAAGCGTTTGTCAGCGGCTGTTCGTCTTTATGAACCTTTTCCATGGCGTAATTGGTGAAAAGAGGTTGAGCCATGTTCATTAGGGCAGCCCTTACAAGAAAAGCAATTACTGCAAAGTAAAAATTTCCGGTTATACCCATGATTATCAGAAAAGGAATGGATATTAACTGAGATGATACTACTGTTTTGATTTTCCCAAATTTCTCAGAGAGCAAAGGAGCCAGAAGTATTCCTGAAATCATCAGGAACTGGGAACCCGCGAAAACTGCGCCGATAAGCTTAGTCGAAGCTGAAAATACTTCGTCAAAATAAAGATTTATAAATGGTATGCTGAGACCCGCACCGAGACCTGTCACGAGGTTTGGGAGAAACAACCTTACAATCACTTTTTTCTCAGTTTTAAACTTGAACCTGTCGTTTTTTACTTCTTTTTCAGAACTTTCTTTTATCAGCAGGTATGGAAGCAAGGCTGCCAGGACGAGACCTCCGAATATAAAAAGCGTATAACGGTAGGTTACGTGTGGAACCAGGCCGAATTTAGCGATCATTCCCGGTAATAAGCCGCCAATGACGCTTCCGAGGACACCTGCTATGAGCTGTGCTCCGAAATTCATGCTGAAAAGATATGGTCTTTCCTTGGGAGTTGAATTCCTCATGAAAAAAGGTGCGGCGGCTATTTGAAAAAAAACAGTAAAAACTCCCGAGAGAATCCCGCCGGTGATTATCATGTTGTAGTTGAATCCCATGACCTGAATGAAATATGTGAAAATTGTCACAGGTGTAGAAAGAAGAAGGATTTTCTTTATGGATATCTTTCTTATCAATATTGAAGCCGGAATCGCCATGAGGAGAGTCCCCATGGTGGTCGCAGTGATTATGTGGCCGATTCCAGTTTCGTCTATACTGATTGATTTCAGATATAAGTTAAAAAGAAGCGAGAATCCCGAAAAACCCATGCCGACGAAGAAAGATCCAGCCAGGAAAAGTTTTGCGTTTCTCGAAAAGAGCTTTATGCTCCCGGCGTATATGCCTATGACTTTTATGAATTTTCCGTGAATAAATTTTATCATATTATT
>JAFGSQ010000026.1 GCA_016934535.1 candidate division WOR-3 bacterium | reverse complement strand
TAAGAAAATGATATAATATATATTTATACAAAGGCACAAAGGAGGCCATGGTGAAAAAGTGGCAGTTTTTCCTTTTGATGGCAATTATTCCTGTCTGCATTATGTCGGACAATTTCAACATTCACACCCAACCAAGGTATCATATAGTTTCTCCGGGCGACTGCCTGTGGAACCTTTCTCACTATTATCTCGGAAATCCATACAAATGGCCTGTGATCTGGGAAGCCAACAAACCTGAGATCCGCGATCCTCATTGGATTTATCCCGGTCAGAAGTTTCTCATACCGGCAATCACAGATATTGTTTCATCTCCTGAACTTTTTGACGTTCCTCCCGCCATCCAAGTATCACTGTTTGACATCGCTCAGCCTGTCGTGGCTTATGAACTCTCGTTCAGGTGCGGTTATGTTTCCAGAGAACCATACAGAGCAAAGGCTCATATTGTCGACTATCACGACAGGGAAGTCCCGCAATTAAGCACCGGTTTTCAGGTTTATATAGACGCCGGAACCAATAAAGGCATAAGCGAGGGACAATTCCTGTTGATAGAGAGAGAGACATATTCCATCAGCGATCCCATAACCGGCAGAGACCTCGGAAAAATTATATATCCTTTGGGTATATTGAGAGTTATCGAAACAAAAGCCGACGTATCACGATGCCTTATTCAGGAAATTTATGACAATTCCATCGAACTTGGTGAAGCGGTTTCCTTGTTTGAAACTCCTTCCATCCCTCTGAATACCCAGATGAAACTCACCGACAAAAACATCACCGGTTATATAATCAGAATACTCAACTATTTTGGAACAATCAAAAACACATCTTTCGTCTATGTCAACATAGGTTCAAACAACGATGTCATTGTAGGCGATGTTTTTGAGATATTGATCCCTTCACAGGAAGTAACAAATCCGGCAACAGGCGCAAAAGTCATAATTCCGGAAAGACCCTCCGGCTATATTCAGATACTGAACGTGCAAAACGAATCCGCAACGGGTTACATCTTCGGAATCAACGGTCTTTCTGAAATAAAAGAAGGAGACAAAATAAAACTCGTCTGCAGAGCTGAATTGTAATTTTGCAGAAAAAACGAGGGCAATCTCATGGATGAAGAAAAAAAAATTGATTTGCTCAGAAAAGTCGCCCTGTTCAGAGGATTGAACCGCGAAGAGATAATCGAACTCCTGAAAAGAGCAAAGTTGAAAATATTCTCTCAGGGTGAGACGATTTTCAACGAAGGCGAAAAAGGCGACTCCATGTATGTAATTATCAAAGGTAAAGTCAGAATCTCCACGATAGTCCCGGGAGTCGGCGAAGAAGCTCTCGCGATATACGGACCGGGAGAGATTATCGGAGAAATGGCTCTGGTCGAAGCGTCAAAAAGGTCCGCCACGGTCACTGCTGAAGAAGAAACAGAAACCATAGGTTTTAAAAGAGAAAAACTCATAGAATTCATGCAGGAATACCCCGGCGCGGGCATTAACATTCTTTGGGTCCTGGTCAGGACTCTGGCCGAAAGACTCAGAGCAACCAATGAAAGACTGAAACCTATTTTCGCGCTCGCAAAGACGTTTTGAAAGGCAAATTCAAGCTCCACGATTTCAAAAAGCGCAAATTGGAAAAAAAAAAGATTTGCGCGCTCACAGCTTATGACTACTGCACGGCTAACTGGCTTCAGAAATCCTGCGTTGATTTCATACTCGTCGGAGATTCGGCCGGCATGGTCGTATACGGCTCTGAAAACACTCTTTGCGTCAAAGTGAACGACATCCTTCGCTTTTGCAAAGCGGTAAGAAAAGGCGCCCGGGAAACTTTCATAGTAGCAGACATGCCGTTTCTTTCGTATCAGCTTTCCATGGAAAAAGCCGTTAAAAACGCCGGGAAACTGATAGCCGAAGGCGGAGCTGACGCCGTCAAGATCGAAGGAGGCTCCGTTGTAAAAGACAAGATAGAAGCTGTCTTGGCTGCCGGAATGGCAGTTCAGGGTCACCTCGGACTCACTCCGCAATCCGTGTCGCGCTTTGGAGGATACAAGGTTCAAGGCAGGACTTTCAATGACGCGGCAATGATAGTTGACGACGCTAAAATGCTTGAAGATTTAGGTGTTTTCAGTTTGGTTCTTGAATTTATCCCTTTCGAGTTAGCTGAAAAAATCACTTCGTCTCTCACTATCCCGACTATCGGAATCGGCAGCGGCGGCGCCTGCGACGGACAGATTCTTGTCACAAACGACCTGCTCGGTCTGACGCCGGAAAACATTCCGAGATTCGCTAGAAAATACGCGGAAATAGGCGAAACCATATCAGGGGCCGCTTCGAAATATATCGAAGATGTCAGATCGGGCAATTTTCCGTCGGAAAAGGAAACTGTCCGCCTTCAGCCGGAAGAAGCGGATGAAATAGACAAGTTATGAATGAAGATATTCTATCACTGACCGAAACTCAGATAACCGAAAAACTGATCGAACTTCTCCAGTCAAAAAAAATCATAAAGAAGGAATATCTTGAAAAAATGGAAAGACATTCCAAAATATCGGGTCAGGATGTTCTTACCTCGCTCGTCTCCACCAAAGCAATCTCCGAAGACGTAGTTTATGAAAATTTAGCCGAATTACTTGGCGCTCCTTTCATACACATCGACCCCCTCACACTCGACCTGGAAATAGTTACAGGAGCCATTCCTCAGAAATTTTCCAAACACAACAAAATAGTGCCTCTATCGCGCGAAGGAGACAGCCTGACTGTTGCTTTCTGCGAGCCCTCGGTTTTGAAGCTCAGAGACGACCTCGAAAATCAACTTCACATTAAATTGAATTTTGTTATGGCCAAGCCTTCCGACGTCGAAAAAATTATTGAGGGATTTTTTTCCTTCCACTCGGCTTTAAAAGCCGCTGAAACTCTTCTGCGTTCGGGCACCCTCGAGTCCAAAAATATTTTCAACAAAGAATACCTGAGTCAGACTGACATCGAAGTCCAACCCGACATAAAACCCGTCGTCACGGCAGTAGACAATCTGTTCTCCTACGCATTTGAACAAAGAGCTTCGGACATTCACATCGAACCGAAAAGAAACCTCTCTTTAGTCAGAATGAGAATTGACGGTGTTCTTCACGACGTTCACGTAATACCGAACATTGTACACTCCGCCATCGTGTCGAGAGTCAAAATTCTTTCCGGACTCGACATTTCCCAAAAGAGAATACCTCAGGACGGAAGAATTAAAAAGAAATACAAAGACAACGAACTGGAAATAAGAATTTCCACGGTCCCGACAGTATTCGGAGAAAAAGTAGTTATGAGAATATTCGACCCCGACGTACTTCTGCAGAACATAGGAGATCTGGGATTTTTCGACGACGACATGTCGCTCGTCAGGGAATTCCTGGGGCACAACGAAGGGATAATCTTGCTTACAGGACCGACAGGAAGCGGAAAAACAACAAGCCTCTATTCTCTTCTAAGAGAGCTTTCAAAACCGGAAGTCAACATTGTGACCATAGAAGATCCCGTCGAACTCGTCTACGAAGATTTCAATCAGATACCTATAGACAACAAATCCGGAATAAGCTTCGCCAATGCCCTTCGCAACGTTCTCAGGCAGGACCCTGACATAATTATGGTCGGAGAAATAAGGGACAAAGAAACCGCTGAATACGCAATTCAGGCGGCTTTAACCGGCCATCTCGTGTTTTCTACTCTCCACACGATTGACGCCCCTTCGGCAATTTCGAGAATGGTCAACCTCGGTGTTCCGAAATTCCTTTTGTCGAGCACTCTCATTGGTGTAATAGCGCAAAGGCTTATAAGAAAAAACTGCCAGTTCTGCTCTGAAAGTTTTAATCTTCCCCCGGATGCGGTTGAAGCGCTGGAAATCGAAAAGAACCAACTCTCCACGGCAGGCGTCAAAATCGGAAAAGGCTGTGTTCAGTGCAGGGGAACCGGTTTTTTATACAGAACAGGTATTTTCGAAATTCTCAAAATCACTCCTGAAATACGGAAGTTCATAGTTATTGGAGAAAGCCTCAATCTTATCAGGTCCGAGGCAAAGAAAAACGGAATGAGATCCCTGCGAGAGGCGGCGGCGGCAAAAATGCTCCTCGGAGAGACCTCTCACAAAGAAGTCTTCAGGGTCACGGGCTCTTCGCACTATCTCATTGAAGATTACTGAAAAATTTTCAATTTTCTTTTTGAGCGATTCATTTTTCAACCTGCGGGCGAGCGACATGGCTTCAGCAACTGTTTTTTCAGGGAATGTTCGGTCTCCACGTAATGAATGCAACTCCAGTTTGTATACGAGCACCGTCGCTAAAAGAAATTTTACTCCCAATTTCCTGAAAATTTCGGCAGACTCCGATAGATACTTTTCGGCTTCTTTGTAATTTTTCATTTGAGTATGCATTTTCCCAAGATTTCCAAGCAATATACCTTTGCCTTTTTCGTCTCCTATCCTGTCTTTTATATCAAGAGCTTCCTTGAAATATTTTTCCGCAGATTTATAATCCTGCTTTTCAATCAGCAATGATCCTATATTGTTCAAGACTCTCGATGTTTCGAGTGGGTCGTCAATTTTTCTGTTGAGCTTAAGGCTTTCCGAAAAGCATCTTCTTGATTTTCTGAAATCGCGCAAATCCATATACAGCAACCCGATATTCAGAGAGGTTTTAGCTAAAATCGAATGCAGTTTGAATTTCCTGCAAAACGCAAGACATTCGTTAAAATATCTGAGAGATTTTTTATAATTTTTTTTCTCATAATACAGGTAAGCGGTGTTGAATTTGATGTTAGAAACTGTAATCCTGTCGCCCTGCTTTTCTGAAATCCTCTGGCTTTTCCTGTAGTAACTAATAGCTTTGTCGTAATCCCCTGTTTCAGAATAAACGTTGGCTATATTCATAAAAATTCTCGGGTCATCACCTGAACTGCCGGAACTTATCATTGACCCTATGCTTTTCTTGTAATAATACAGCGCTTTTGCGTAATTATTTTTGTAGTAGAAGATCCTGCCGAGAAGATTGTAGGATTTGTGCTTATTTTGTCTGTAATATGGTTTTTTAGCGATTTTCAAAGAAAGTTTTGCAGTCTCAATTGCCTTGACGTATTTTCCTTGGACGATGTAATCATCCCCGAGTGAATAATACGTTTTGAAAAGCAAATCTTCAGCTGTTTTTCTGTCCAAGGACGCTTTTTTTTCTTTTTCGGTAACTTTTTTACAGATCTTAATGTTCTCCAAGAGATTCTTTTTCGACAACAAAATCTCTCCGGCTTTCGAATGAATCTCCGACAATTCCAGATTTATCATAACTGTTTTTATGGGATCTTTCTGCCTGCTCAGATTCGTTTTCGCTTTTGAATACAGTTCAACGGCTCTTTTGTAAAATAATCTTTCTTTGTCGTAACGCGCCGCTTTTACGAAATATTCAGCGGAATTTCTTAAATCATTCGCTTTGTCCAAATGATAGGCAATCTCTTCAAAATAGTTCTTTTTTTCTCCGTATTTATCTTGAATGCATCTTGCCGCAGCGGAGTGCCGGCGAGCAATTTCGGATTCGAGCATCATTCCGTAGACTGCTTTGGAAACTATATCACTCTGGAATCCTACTTCTTTTCGGCCTTTAGCGAAAAGAAATCCTTTCTCGGTCAACTCTTCTAAAAGCCCATAAATGCGGTTTCGCCTGACTTTATGAATATCGGAGAGTATTGACACTTCAATTCTTTTTCTGAACACCGAGCAAGAAAAAAGAATATCCTTGGCATCGTTTTCCAGCCTGTCAATTTTAGCGATAATGACGTCTTTTATACTGCCTGGAAGATTCTGCGTTTCTTTTTTCAGATAAGCTTTATTGTCCCTGGTCTCGAAAAGACCGCTTTTTTTGAGAAAATCGCAGTAAGTAGCCAGAAAATAAGGATTTCCGCGTGTAGTATTGAAAAGGTATGAGGAAAATTGCTTCGAAAGTTTTAAACTAAAAAATTTTTCGGCCAAGTCAGAAATCTCTGCCGGAGTAAGTCTTTTCACATCTATCAGAGTCCTTTTGCCCTTTAAGGTTTTAAAAATCATTTTTCTGGATCCGTCTCCTGCGTACCTCGAACATAAAATCAGACAAAGAGACAGATTACCGGCTTTTTCCAAGGCTTCTGAAAACACTTCTTTTGACTGTTCGTCCAGGTTATGAGCGTCATCTATTACTAAAACCGAAGGTTTATGCAGGCAAAAAGACTTTAAAACGGCCGCCGTTGCCCTGATTGTTTCTTCGCGCATGGTTTTGTAATTCAGTTTTTCGATGAAAGATTTATTGTCAGGGGATGAAACAAAATATGATATTAAAGGTTTTGCCCTTGACAGTTCATCTTGCCGCTCCGAAGCTGTGGATTTGTCCGGGTTTTTTGTTGTAATTTGAACATAATCTGAGAATTTTTTATTAAACAGTTTTTTTCCGAACTTTTTGTTTTCTGTTTTGCCGATAAAAATTGATTCGTAAAATTTCGATACAACGCCGAAATCTTCGAAATTAGAAAATTCAGGCGATATGAAAACCGCATCTTCGACTCCAGCTTTTTCGAGTGACTTTTTTATTAAAACGGTTTTTCCAGCGCCCGCGTCGCCGAAAATACTGATTACTCGAAAATTTTTTTCGTGTGAAAATTTTTTCAGTTCGTCCGTAAGTTTTAAAACCTCTTTTTTCATTCCCGTCAGCTCGATTCTTTCTGTTTTTTTCTCGTACTTTTTCTTTTTTAAAACATAATACTTGCAAGGATCGTGAAAGCCTTTGAAAAACTCTTCTCCGCGGTAATTAAAACTATAACTTTCTTTTGCTGCATCTGATAAATCGAAATCTATGAAGATCTCTCGCGCTTTAGCATGCGACATCAACCGGGCAGCCAGATTGACCTTCTCTCCGAGAACAACGTATTCGGCTCTCGTATTATTTCCTATAATACCTGCAAAAGCCGATCCGTACGTCAAACCGATTTTATAGAGACCTGTCTTCGACAATTCGGACGCAAAGCCGCACGCTCTTTCAAATGAATCCTCCATTCTAACCGGAGCGCCGAAGACCGTAACGGAAACAACACCTTTATCGCCGTAACTGAATCTCGCGTAACAACTGTACTTTTCCGAAAGTCTCGACACCGTGCCTACAAATTCCGAAATTTCCACTCCCTTATGCGGAGAAATGAAACAAGTTATGACGTCTCTGAATTCATTTTTAAATACTCTACCTCGTAACATGTGAGACAAGAACATCTCTCTCAAAACGTCGTCTTGCCTGTTGTTATCTTCTACTACCGGTAATGCAGAGTCATGCAAGTTCTTTTTATACCTGCAACTGACAAAGTCCGCTTTCCCTAATGACAAATCATCTTTTCCGCCTTTGTCGAAGCGGATTTCATTTTCACGGAAATTGCTTCCGGCTGATATGGCTCCTGACACGGCTTCACCCATGAAAAAATAAGCATATTGAGAATGCTTATGCACAATCTGCCAGTCAATCTTCCCATAGGAGAATCCAGCTTTGACGAAAATACCTCGGCTTACTTTTTTAAGACCCTGCGGTTTGATTTTGGAAAATTTATTGTAGGCATTAATCACGGTGTCGGCAACTTTAGCTTTTTCACAGTATAAAGAAGGGAAAACGGCTATGATAGAATCTCCTTCAAGACAAGAGACAAATCCTTTTACGGAATATATTCCGTTGATTAAAGGTCCGAAAAATCTGTTGAGAATGGAACTCAATTCCTCGGCGCCTTTCTTCCCTCTTTTCATAAGTGTTTCAGTTATTTTAGTGAAATCACTTATATCTGCGTAAAATACTGCTCCTTCAAAGCTTCCGGAATATTTTCCTGTTTTATATCTGTCCAAAATAAAATCGGGTACAGAAGACAAAATGCTTTTTTCGGGGGAAACGCTATTCATGGTAAGATTTTAATACGACCTTGCCATAATTTCATTACGAAATATCTTAATTAATATTCGAAGGTCATAATGAAATACAGGCCTCCGGCGTTTAGTATCAATACAAATCAGCAGTTTTTTACGTTGGCGAAAAGCAGAGGGCTCAAAGTAGTCACTGAATTAACTCAGGCAGACAAGTTCCTTCCGGTTGAAAATAATCATCAGGAATATTATCTGAAAACAGGTAAAACGCCTTATTGCCATGGCAGAATCAAAAAATTCTGAGACATCCCGGTCCCCGTTCGGAATAAAACATGGAAAACCTTTCCGACGGGAGTATAATTGGATCGGGATCTGATTGGTTTTAAAAACCCGCTCATAATATGAGAGCAGGAAATTACAAAGGAGGAAAAATGAAAACAAAACTTTCTGTTTTTTCGGCAGTCCTCTTCTTTTTGTTTCACAACGCATTCACTCAGATCGTTATAGACCACACCTGTATGAGAGTTGACAACATTCCTTCTCAATGGGTTACCTACGTAAAAACCAACTTTAAATGGCACTACGCGCACACTTCACACGGAAGCCAGCTGACCACAGGATTGGAAGAACTCGAGATAATTAATTCCGCATTCGGTGTGGACATCGGCTGGTGTGAATTGCCGAATTCCCCCGGTTCTTTCTGCATACACGACGGTCAGAGATATGACGATTACGTGACTCCGGAAATGTACTGGCAGACGACAGACGGAATGAACGAGACGAGAGCTGTTCTCAACGCCAATTCAAATCTGAATTATTCCGCCTGGGCCTGGTGCTGTCAGTGCGATCATTACACGTCCGATTCCGTACAGACCTATCTCGACTCCGTCAACAGACTCGACCAGCAGTATTCGAACGTCATTTTCATTTATATGACAGGAAACGCCCAGGCGACCGGAGATGACGGCTATATAAGGCATCAGAGAAACAACCAGATAAGACAATATTGCCTGAACAACGGCAAGATACTTTTCGACTTCGCCGACATGGACTGTTGGTGGTATAACGACACCACCGACCAGTGGGAACAGCACACCTATTATCACAACGGTCAATACATACCAGCCGAACACCCTGCTTATTACGGCGATTACAACGGCTCACACACCGCTTACGAAAACTGCCTTCACAAGGGAATGGCGGTCTGGTATATGTTTGCCGTTCTTGCCGGTTGGACAACAGGAGTCGAAGAAAGTATCGAAATCCCGTCTTTCATCAGCGAATTTAACGCGCGCCCGAATCCTTTCACCTCCCGCGTAGATATATCTTTCAAAACCTCGAAAAGCGAATGGATAGAAGTTTATGTCTCGGATATTTCCGGCAGAAAAATTTTAAATCTTTTGAGAGGTAATTTCGAGGCAGGCAGTTACTCAGTAACTTGGTCAGGTGAAGATTTTTCAGGCAGAGACCTTCCGTCGGGAATTTATATATATAAAATTATGGCAGGTAATACGCTTGTCGCTTCCGGCGCACTGAAAAAGTTCCGATGACAGCCAAATCAAAGACCGGTTATCATTTTATTCGCATATCAAATCACAGGAAATGAATTTTTCCAGAACCGCCTGATCAAAAAATATAGGAGTACAAGACATAATGACAAATACGCTTTTTTTTCTAATAGCTATGCTTTTAACATCGGTGAGTCAAATGGCCGTTGAACAAACTGGAACTCGGACGGACACTTAATAGCCAATCATTCGTATTCTCATTTTTACTACAATTCTTCAAGACTCACTCCTGAAATGTTTATTGGAGACATCGTCAGAGGAGATTCAGTGATAAAAAATTACGAGAACTACGTAAAGCTGTTCAGATTTCCTTTCCTAAAACAAGGGGAAACGAGAGAAAAAATCGATGCCGTCTATAACTTTTTTGACAGCGCGGGCTACGTAATCGGTCATGTTTCAATAGACAATTCGGAATGGTATATAGACGAAAGGCTAAAAGAAAAACTCGAAGAAAATGCTGAAACCGATCTCACACCTTACAGAGATTTTTATATCTCTCACATCAATGAAAGAGCCGTTTTTTACGATGATTTAGCATACGAATTGACAGGGAGAAGAATATCCCACGTGATCCTGCTTCACCACAACCTGGTGTCGGCACTTTTTCTCGATGATCTGATAAATCATTTTGTGTCTTCGGGCTGGGAGATAATACCGCCTCAGGAAGCATACAATGATCCAATATATGTTAAAAGACCCGAAATTATACCTCTTGGAGAGAGTATTGTCTGGGCAATTGCAAAAGAATCAGGAAAATTCGAAAACATACTCAGATATCCCGGTGAAGACGGAGAATACGAAAAGGAAAAAATGGATTCACTCGGACTGTGAAATATTCGCAATAAAATGACTTTTTAAATCGAAACAGAATCTGTTTAAAGTCTCAATAAAGTGATTTTCCGGTTGGTTTTTTGGACATCGGACAATAATTGGAACCGTTCGATATTTCTGGTGGTGTCAATTTTCATCATTAATAAATAAAAGAGTTCTGAACCGAGTGTTTCATTCAAGAATGGCTTTGATCCTCCTCACTCCCGAAGAAGAAGACTGCTCTTTGAGTATCTTGAATTTGCCGAGTTCGCTCGTCTTCCCGACGTGAGGACCTCCGCAAACTTCTTTCGAAAATCCCCCTATAGTGTAAACTTTGACTTTTTCCGAATATTTATCTGTAAAAAGTGCGACGGCTCCCTTGGCTTTCGCTTCTTCAACGCTCATCAATTCTTCTATGACGGGATGATCTTCGCCAATGGCTTTGTTTACGAGTCTTTCGACTTCTTTTATCTCCTCTTCCGTCATCGGTTTTGGGTGCGAGAAATCGAACCTCAATCTCTCGGGAGTTATGTTCGATCCTTTCTGTGCGACATGATCTCCCAAAATTCTCCTCAGCGCTTCGTGCAGTAAATGAGTCGCCGTGTGAAGCTTCTTTGTCTGTTCGCTGGCGTCGGCAAGCCCTCCTTTGAACCTGACTTCGCTTCCAGTCCTCGAAAGCTCCTGATGTTTCTTAAAAGCTTCTCGAAATCCATCGACATCGACTTTAAGCCCTTTTTCACCCGCCAGTTCCTCCGTCATCTCGAGCGGAAAACCGTAAGTGTCATAAAGCTTAAAAGCTATCCTTCCGGGGATCGTCTTCTTTTCGCTCTTTTCGATGTTGGGGATTATTCTCGAAAACTCAGTCATGCCTTTGCTGAGACAATGCCTGAATCTCTGCTCTTCTTCGACGATAGCTTCGACAATAAATTCTTTTCTTTTTTCGAGTTCGTCGTACACCGGGTTAGTCTCAATTATTTTTTCGGCGAGGGTATCGCCGAGACTTTTTTCTATGCCTATCGCAATCGCATACCTCATCGCCCTCCTGATCAGCCTCCGTACGATGTACCCCTGATCGAGGTTTGACGGTTTCACACCCAGGTCGTCTCCTATTATGAAGAAAGCAGATCTCATGTGATCGGCGATGATCCTCATAGCTTTTGTGTCTGTGTCGCTGTGCTCATATTTTCTTCCGCTCGCTTTTTCGAGTTCGTTTAGGATAGACGAATATTTTTCTGTTTCGTAAACTGTCGAAAACCCGTTTAACACAGCCGCTGTCCTTTCGAGACCCATTCCCGTGTCTACGTTTTTCACTTTGAGCTGTTCGTATCTGTCTTCGCTGACTTTATTATACTGCATGAACACGTCGTTCCAGATTTCAACGTATTTTCCGCAAGGACAGCCTGGTGCGCACTTTTCAGAACATCGCGGCATAAGAGTGTCGTAAAACATCTCAGTGTCCGGACCGCAAGGCCCTGTCTTTCCGGCGGGACCCCACCAGTTGTCTTTTTTGGGCAGGAATAAAATGCGTTCTTTTTTTACTCCGCTTTTTTTCCAAATCTCTGCTGTTTCATCGTCGCGCGGAGACACTTCGTCGCCTTCAAAAACTGTAAAAAATAGTCTTTCGGGGTTGAGACCCAGCCAGTTTTTCGAAGTGAGAAATTCCCAACTCATCCGGACAGCTTCTTCTTTAAAATAATCTCCGAGGGACCAATTGCCGAGCATTTCAAAAAATGTCAGATGCTGAGTGTCACCCACTTCGTCAATATCTCCGGTTCTAATGCATTTCTGCCAATTACAGAGTTTTTTGCCTGAAGGATGTTTTTCACCCATCAGATAAGGAACCAGAGGATGCATTCCTGCAGTCGTGAAAAGCACCGTCGGATCGTTTTCGGGTATAAGCGACCCGCCCGCAACGTGGGCGTGACCGTGAAGTTTAAAGTATTCTATGTAAGCTTTTCTCAGATCTTCAATGTTCATCTCTTATCCTTTTCTCCGTCCTGTGATTCGTTGTAAACCGGTTTCAGCTCAAATAGTCTTGTATCTTCGTCGAAATTCACTCCAAGATCGGGATTCATCGGTCTGTTCTCGTCCGTCAGGCTGACACCGCAATCCGGACATGTTCTCGGCACGCTTCCGGTAAATTCATGAAGACACTCCGGACAAATTCGTCTTGAACGATCTCTGACGAAGTCAATTATTTCTTTCGCGCTCAGCCAGGAATCGCCGTTTTTGTCTGCTTCACCTCTGAAAGCTCTCAGAATGAGAGGAGTTAAAACTCTTTCTCCGACTTCCCTGTCTTCTTCCGAAGCTGTAATTATGAGACGTCTGCCCGTCCCGGTCAAATCTGACACGAACCCGCCGGAATGGCAAGCGTCTAAAAATACATAGCTTTCAATATGATCAGGTATAGCTGCGCTCAATTCATCGTCGAAGATGTCGCCGTTCTCGTCAGTCAGGCTGTATGGGCATATGCTCTCATCGTACCCGTCCTGTTCGAGAGTCCCCCTGGAAAATCTTTTTCTGTCACCGTGGCCGCTGAAGAAAAAAACGAATTTGTCGCCTGGCACAGATACTCTCGAAATTTTCGCGAGGGCATCGAGAATGTTCCGTCTTGTCGCGTTTTCATCGGCAAGAAAAACAGTGTTTTCAGGCGCTATAATGCCGTTGAGGACAAGTAAATCGTAAAATTCGAGAGCGTCCTGAGTGGCTCTGTTGAGAGATCCTTCCCCGGGATAACCGCTGATTCCTATAATTAGTGCCCGGACAGTGCCGGGAGAGTTTTCAGCAGTCAAATTATAATCTTCTATCAATCTGGTGCTGATGTCGTATCTGCACCTGTCTCCCCGCCCGTAGGCGTATACCTGAGCAAGATAATATTCTCCTGGTTCAACACCGAACAGGACGGTTTCGTCGGAAGCCATGTCGGTCGGATTTTCCGAACCTTCCGAGCGTCTGTAAAAACTCCTCCCGCTGACGAAAAGATCCACGTCTCTGTCCCTGGTGCTCTCTCCTCTGACGGTAACAGCCGCCGTTCCTGAGCCTGGAAACTGAAGACTGTAAAACTTCACTCCCTGGAAAGGCGGTCTGACTGTGCCGTTTATGTGATCCCCCGAATATATGGTCTCTATGGTGTCTAAGTCAACTGCGCCAAACGAAACCTCGATCTCGGAAGGCCTGTCGTAAAGAATCGGCAGAAGATACACAGTGTCTCTTCTGCCGAGCCATATAGCGGTGATTTCAGAAGGATTGAGTGTGTTGAGTTTCAATTCTGTTGAACCGTAACGGTCGAAAACCATCATGTCTATGTCTCTCTTCTCAGCAGACAATGCTCCAAAGTAATAAAATCCCTCTTCACCAGACGTCACACCAAATATGTAAGGCTTGTCAGGTTCTATCCGTTTTGTCAGGACGGGAGAGGAATGCGGGAGAAAAGTAGCGACCTCCTGGGCGATGAGCGAATATCTTACATCAGAACCGCTTAAATTATAACCTTTTACCGTGACTTGAACTTCTCCGGCTTCAGGAGGAAGAAGTATCATTTCCCTCGAAGTGTAACTGACTGATTTGTAAGTTTCCCCGCCGAAGCTTGCATAAAGATCGAGATCCGCATCTGTGTTTGAATTAGCATCCAGATAGATAAGAACCGGTCTTGATCCCGTAGAAGGAACCAGATACAAATTCTGCATTGAATTTTCTCCAACTGTCCCGCTCAGAGTCCTGCCGGACTGTAACTCACGCAAGTCGTCTTTTCTGGCTGCATAAACGGCAAAATTCACTGATTTCGAGATGTCGTTCAGATAGACTATCGCTCTGACGACGTCGCCCGCGAATATCGGGACTCTCACTCTTTCATCGTTGCCGTCAGAGAAACTCCCTGAAATGTATTCGTCGTCAGCGGTGTATATTTTCAGGTCCAGGTCCCCTCCGCGGTCTTCGGAAGATACTGAGAACTCATAAACACCGGAAACAGAAGGCGTGAAAGTGAAAACTTCCGAAGGTTTTTCAGCCTCCAGTCTGCCCGTATGAGGAATGGCCGATATCTGCCTATAGTCTCTTGCGGCTCTGACATCAACAGAAACAGAGTTCGAAGACACACCTGAAAACTTTACGCTGAACCAGTAATTGAAAAAAGTGTTTAGAACGGCTTCGCCGTTCGAGCTTTTCGCCAGAATGTTTCCTTCTTCGTCGTAAACGACGAAAGCCACCGGCGGATCGATTGAAATTTCAAGGTCTATGTATCTGTCTTCGAAAACCTTGAAAGAAGCCCTGCCCTCGGAGAAAGTCAGACCAAAAGAAGTGTCGGCCGACACTATTATCTCCGGGCTTTTTGCCGTCACTAGAATTGAAAATAAAAAGGCGCCGATCATTGTTTCTCCTTTTCTGCTTTCATCTGCCAGGTTTTATCAACAAATTTTACATCGTATGATTCGTCTCTGTTCACTCTGTCCCCGCTCGGAACGAGATTGCCTTCTGAATCATAAATCATTGCGTACCCTTTTTTCAGGCCAACATACGGAGAGAGTGCAAAAATCTTTTTTTCGGCCAAATTCAGGATTTCCATTGCATTCGCCGTACGGTTTTTGATTCTGCGGTCAATTTCAGCGTACCTGTAACCCAGATTTTCTTCTTTCAGAGCCAAGTTTTCTTTGAGTCTTCTTACGTCTATTTTCCGGCGGCTGTTTTCGAGTTCGTTTTTTTTGCGCGTCAGAACTGAATTCATCGATTTTACTGCGTTGTCTTTCCTGTATCCCAGCAATGCCGAATATTCGTTGATCTTGCTTTTTACGGAATTCAAAGAATATGAACCTGCGTATGACGACAGCGAAACTTTAAAATACCTCGTCTTTTCAGACATTTTAACTTTTAGGTTTCTTTCGGAATAGCCGATCACCTCGAGTATGTCTTTTCTATCCGGAAACACAAGCTCTGCCGCCGCAGACGGTGTGGGAGCTGCAACATCGGCGGCAAGGTCTGAAATGCTTCTGTCGGTTTCGTGCCCGACAGCCGACACTACAGGTACCGGCGACGCGGCTATGACGCGAGCCAAATCTTCATCGTTGAAAGCGGCGAGATCTTCCGGTGAACCTCCGCCTCTTGCGATAACTATGAGCTGGACTCGGGTTTTCAACAATCTTTTCACGGCTTTTATAAGTTCGGAAGAAGCATTTTCACCCTGAACAGAAGAAGGCGACAAAATGATCTCGGCGACGGGATAACGCCTTCTGTATATGTTTACAAAATCCCTTATGACAGCTCCTGTCGGAGATGTCACGATACCCACTTTTTCGGGATACTCTGGCAGTCTTTTTTTTCTTGAAGAGTCAAATAGACCTTCCTTTTCCAGTTTTTCCTTAAGCAGTATGAATTTCAGGTAAAGATCGCCTTTGCCCGACGGATAAGCCGTCTCAATTACAAAAATAAATCTGCCCGTCTTTTCCCAGAGAGAGAGCCTTCCCTGACATATCCAGGTTTCTCCGACAGAGGGCGTCAATGAAAGTCTTCTCAGACTTCCTTTGTATATTACAGCGTCAAGAGCCGCGTATTCGTCCTTTAATGTCAGATAAAAATGTCCGCTCGAGTGGAGAGTGGTTTTTGAAACCTCTCCTTTCACCGCAATACCGGAAAACTGCATTTCGAGCGTTTTTTTCGCCAGATTGTTTATCTGGGAAACAGAAAATATTTCCATGGCGGACGACTATTTCCTGTTGAAAAGAGCTGAATTGACCGTGTTTTTCATAAGCATTGCAACGGTCATCAAGCCGACTCCGCCCGGAACCGGTGTTATGGCGCCTGCGTATCCGATCATGCTCTCAAAATCGGCGTCTCCGCGTATCGAATATCCTTTTGCCGACGAATCTGATTCGACTCTGTTTACGCCGACGTCTATGATACAACAGCCTTCTTTAATCATATCTTTTTTTAAAAAATTCGCTTTTCCGATTGCCGATACGACGTAATCGGCGTTTTCAGTGTATTCTCTCAGATCAGATGTCGCGCTGTGGCATACAGTGACTGTCGCATCAGTGCCTTTTGCGAGAAGAAGATTGGCCAACGGTTTTCCGACTATCAGGCTTCTGCCCAAGACTACAGTGCTCTTTCCTTTTACTCTGAGGCCGTAATAATCCATCAAAGCTATTATTCCTGCCGGAGTACAGCAATAATGACCGGAAGTTCCTCTCAACAGTGCTCCGAGATTCTGAGGATGCAGTCCGTCGACGTCTTTTTCAGGTGGAACAGCCAATATAATTTTTTCAGGATCTATGTGCCCGGGAAGAGGGAATTGGACCAGAATACCGTCGGGATTTTCCTCTTCCGCGTATTTTTTAATCATGTGCACGAGCTCATTTTCCTTCGTGCATTCGGGTAAAGTCAAAGTTGTTTCGATTATACCCGTTTTTTTTGCCGCCCTGGCTTTTGAGCTAACGTAAGATTTTGAAGCGGGATCTTCGCCGACAAAAAAGACTACAAGTTTCGGTTTTTCATCCATGTTTGCGACAGTTTCGCTTATTTCAGCATAAATTCTGTCTGCAACCGGTTTTCCCTGAAGTATTTTTGTATCCATCGTCAAACTCCGTTCCTTATGCTGGGAAACTCGGCGAATTTAGTGAAGCGTCTTATTTCCAAAGCCTTGCCGGTTTCCGCATCAGCCGAAACAAAAACACCGTCGAGCCTCCTTTTCGAGCCGAAAGCCGGTTTGAGCCTCAATTTTCTTCCTGTTTTCATCGTTTCAAGTGAATCGCCGGGATTCATTCCGATCACTGAGTCGAATGCTCCCGCCATTCCGGCATCAGTTATGTAAGCCGTTCCTTTTTCTGACACAAATTCGTCAGAAGTCGCTACGTGAGTGTGCGTGCCCAGGAGAGCAGTGACCTTGCCGTCGAGATTGAAAAGAAGCGCCTTTTTTTCCGATGTCGCTTCGGCGTGAAAATCGACTAGTATAACCGGATTTTCCACCTTCTTTTTTCTCGCGATCTCTTCCAGAAGAGCGTCGGCAACAGTAAACGGATTGTCGCTTTGATTCATGAAAAGCCTGCCTACGAGGCAAGCGATGTATATGCAGGAATTTTCCGTCTCGATTTCTGCAAGGCGGGATCCTCTTATGAATTTGGTGAAATTTGCGGGTATGACAACTCTGCGCTCCTTCTCGAACCAATCCTCCGAACCGACCACGTGAAGAGAATGATTCCCTCCTGTGAAAACCGAAACTCCGGCTTCGAAAAGCTCCTCCGAAACCCTTCTCGATATTCCGAATCCCGAAGCCAGATTCTCTCCGTTCGCTATGACGGCGTCCGGCGAGTACTCGTTAAAAATCTCAGGAAGACAGACTTTGCATATCTGTCTTCCCGGTTTTCCTATTATGTCTCCCAGAAAGACGAAGTTGACTCTATTTTGCATATTCCGTCGCCCTGATCTCCCTGATTACCGTGACTTTTATCTGCCCCGGGTATTTGAGCTCCTTTTCAATCCTCGCTGCTACCTCGCCGGACAGCACTATGGCTTCAGCGTCAGATATTTTCGAAGGTTCGACAATGACTCTCAGTTCCCTTCCGGCCTGAAGGGCGAAAACTTTCTCGACGCCTTCAATATCTGCGGCGATGTCTTCCAACTTTTCAACTCTCTCAAGATAGGCTTCAATTGTATCTCTTCTCGCGCCGGGTCTCGAACCTGATATGGCATCCGCCGCCTGAACAAGAACCGCTATCGGTGAAACCGGCTCGGCCTCCTCGTGATGCGATGCGATAGCATTCACAACTATTATGTCTTCGTTGTACCTTTTTGCCAGATCGGCTCCAATGAGCGCGTGCGTTCCTTCCAGAGTGTGGTCTGCCGCTTTTCCAATGTCGTGAAGAAGGCCGCTTCTTCTCGCTATAGCGGCGTCGAGACCAAGTTCGCCTGCCATTAAAGCGGCCAAATAGGCAACTTCTTTCGAGTGCTGTAATACGTTCTGTCCGTAACTCGTCCTGTATCTCAGCCTGCCGAGATATCTCATTATCTCAGGGTGAAACGCCGATATACCCAGTTCGTTCACTGTCTCTTCGGCGGTTTTTTGGATTATTTCGTCGATTTCTTTTTTTGCTTTTTCGATCACGACCTCGATTCTGCCGGGATTGATTCTGCCGTCCGAGACAAGTTTTTCCATGCCTATTCTCGCGATTTCCCTTCTCACGGGGTCAAAACCCGACAGTGTTATGGCTTCGGGAGTGTCGTCAATTATTATCTCGACACCGGTTAGGTTCTCGAAAGACCTTATATTTCTTCCCTCTCTTCCAATTATTCTCCCTTTCATGTCCTCCGAAGGCAAAGCAACGACTGAAACCGTCGATTCCACAGTGTGGTCGGTCGCGCATCTTTGGATCGCCGAAACAACTATTTCAGCCGCCTCTTTGTCCGCTTCCTTGACGGCGTTGTCTACTATCTTTTTTATCATCTGAGCCGATTCTTTTTTGACCTGATTTTCAAGGCTTTGAAGCAGTTCGTTTTTGGCTTCCTGAACCGTCATCCTCGATATCTTCTGAAGTCTGTTGCTGATCTCTCTCAATTCGTTGTCGAGTTTTTCGGACTTGAGCATGAGGGCTCTTTCTTTGACGACGAGGTCTTTCTCTTTTTTTACCAGCTCTCTTTCTTTCCCGTTTACTGATTCCTGTTTTCTGTCGAGAGAAGAGGTTCTGTCGTTGAGCCGCTTTTCTATCTGATACATGTCTCTCTGAAATTTTCGCTCTTTCGATTCGAGTTCCGCTCTCGTCTTTGCCGCCTCTTCACTCACCTCGAGTTTAGCAGTCTTTTTATAGGATTCGGATTCGCTTCTCGCGTCTTCTATTATCTTGCGGGCTTGAGTTTTTGCGTCTTCAAGCCTGCTTTTTTGAATTTTCAGACTCACAACGTATCCGAGCCAAAAAGTGATTATGCAAAGGAAAAAACACAGGATTATTATCGGAAGTATCAGGACAAGGGGAATGTTGGAAATCCCGCCATTCTGACCTACCAATTGGGTCAAAAAGTATATTAACACGAAAATCCTCCCGTACGGGACGGAGAACACGAATCCAAGAAATCAAAAAAATGTCAGGTACGAAATTCCGGCAGTCTCGACGCCTTAAAAGGCTTGTCAAAGCGCGAAATAAGCGTCAAAACAAATCCATGGAAAATTGCGTCTCTTTTCATATGATATTTTTTTGTTATTAAAAGAGAATGATTTCTTTCAAACAAGTGTTCTTATCCCTTTAATATTGGAACCGGGATGCCGTGTGAAAGAAGAGTTTGAACCTTTGTCAAGGTGGGCATCCTGCCTTGAGTTCGGAAAATCTCATTTAAGAGCTCGATCGTCCCGCAAGGAACCGGATTCCCTGCTAAAGGCTGTTGGCTCAAACAAAATCTATCCATCACGCACACCCCAGTGTCCGATTCTTTGATACTTTGTTTTTCATCGATTACATTTTATCAGATTTAAGTTTTCAATTCAATAATATAAAATTTTCGTACGAGTCGGATATTGAAACATCAGTTCATATTAATTTAGTTCGGTATATCTGGAGGAGGAGGAGGTTGAATGTTTTCTCCCGGTTTTTTGAAATATTTCTTACCGAAATTTATCAATGCTTTCTGTCTTTCTCTGACAAGATTTTTTAGTTTCGGTTCGTCGATTCCTATCTTATAAGCCACGTCTTTCAGTATTTTCCACTCTTCCCTGCTCACTCTACCATCGCTTAGCGACATGTCCGTCAGAGCCATCAGGAAGCCCTGAGCCTTCGCTTTATCCGACGGTATCTGCCAAACAAGATTTCCTGAAACGGCTCTATCGGTCAGTTCATCCACCGCAGATTTAGTCATGCCGTATTTGGAGGCGAATTCAGTAAGTTTTTTCTTTTCCTGTTCATCCGCGATCCCGTCGGCGAACATCATCGCCGCGAGAGCTTCAATAACCGCTGACGGATTCTGGGAGAAAACGGTCTTTTTTCTGTCGGCGTTCCATCTTTCCCTGTTGACCTGCATCCAAGCTTGGTAATCCTGCATTTCTCGGAGTATCCAGGTTCTGCTCCCGTCATTGAGAACCGTTCCACAGTAAGGACAGACTTCTTTTGAATCCCTAATTTCGGGAGCTCCGCAGTTAGGACAGTGCGCCGAGGCAAAGGATTCCGACGGCGATAAAGCGTCTCCTTTTCTGAAAAGAGTGAACACTGTCGTTCTTATCGTCCTGGCTCCAGTCACCCTAATTGTTCCGGTGGCCAGATTTCTTTCAGCCCCGCTTCCCGACCATTTAACGAGAACGTGAACTTTGTCAATATCGCCTTCCGATTGCACCCAAAGAGTTTCTACCTTACCAACAGCAGGAAATCTATAATAAAGGACGGTGTCGCCTTTTTTATTTCCGGAAATACGGGTTGCCAGGTCTTTGTAAGCCGTTGCAGAAGCGACTTTCATCAGATGGAGAGCGTCGCCCGTAAACAGTGCCGCCTGGTAACGGTAGAACACCACCGACGTCCTATCCTCTATATATTGTGTTGAAAAATTGGGGTCTTTTTCTGAAATTATATTGTTTGCCGGAACTGCCGCTTCAGCGGAGCGCGGCTCCCATTCTTCAACCTGAGTTATCTCTGAGAGTATCCAGTCGTAATTGGGGCTTCGGATGAAAGCTTTACAGGCTTTACAGTTCCCCTCGTCGGTAATAGCGAGAGGAGCGGCGCAGTTAGGGCAATTACCCTCGAAAGCGCCTTTCCTGTTGAGTGTTTTGACGTCGGCTTTTCTCAAGAAAGTCCAGACTTCCGTAAATTTGTCGTTTATCATTGACCCCTGCAATGTTTTCCCGGTCTTCAGATTTACTTTGTAGTCTTTTGCTTTGGCGGTCACAGCAAAATGCAGAGTGTCGTAATTTTGGTCCGACAAAACGGAGACGAGTTCGACTTTCTGTACGGACACGTTTTCCATTACGTTTCTCCATCCTTCAGCTTTCTGCATATCTATCTGAAGGCTGAACCTCTCGTTTATGCCGTCTGAGACAAAAGGTGTAATTTTAGTCAAATCCTGTATGCTCCATGCTTTCTGTACAGCGGCAAAAGCGGTCGCGACTCTCGTTTTCAGCGCTTCGAGAGAGAAATTCGGATCCTTTGATACAAGACGCTTGAGATTCTGATCTATCGAACTGCTTCTGACTGCCCTCTGGGCTCTTTTGAGATTCCTGTCTGTGACGGCTCCGGTGCCCTTTATTTTAGAAAATATGGCTGCGGCGATTATAAACAAAGTCAGAGGAATACCTATGCAGGGATATTTTATTATAAGCCATATCAGGCACAGTATCAGTTCTCCCCCGCCACCTCCACCGTCTCCTCCACCCCCTCCAAAAGATCCTCCGCCACCTCCCCCGCCGCCGTATGATTCACCGCCTCCGGCTCTGGCTAATAAAACGGGATTCGCGACGAATATTAAAGTTAAAACAATCAAAAATACTGCGGTCAGTTTTCTGTTCATTCGTCCCCCTCAGATCCGAAAACCGGCAGGCGTTCCGGATCTCAATAACATATGTTTCTCTTGATCATTCCCATTCTATTGTCGCGGGAGGTTTTGATGAAAGGTCGAACGCCAGAAATCCAGCGTCCGAATATTTTATGAATTCGTTTAACTCGTCCATAAATATATCTGTCAAATGATACGGCCTGGCTGTCATACCTCTCAAGGAGACAACCGGTCTTACGACGATTATCTCTTTCTCTTGCCCGTTCGCTGTCACCGGCAGAAGTATGACGGGCATCTGCCACACGTCGCCGTACAGGCCGAATTTAATCAGCAAATCGTTCGCTTTTCTGTCTGCTTTTCTTAAAATTTCAAGCCTTTTCGGTGTGAGATAAGCTTCTCTTGCTCGAAATTCAGGCAGGCTTTTGATGCCGTATATCAAAAGTGTCCTGTTAATGCCTTTCACAGACCGAAAAATGACGTTGGCATAAGATTCGGCCTCATCGAAATCCGTTTTTTCCGAACACAAAACAGCCGAGTATTCGAAACTCCTGAGGTCGCCTTTTACTCCGACCGATTTGACCGGAAGCAGGTCCTTTTCAAAAGTTACAGAAGGCAAATTTAAAAGGTCTTTTCGGACTTTTGCAAATTCGTCTTTGTCAACATTACCGTCGGAGCACACACATCTCACTCCGAGTCCGGGACCGGGAAAAGGATGCCTGTCGACGAATTCGGAGGGTATTCCTAAATGCTTGGCCAATTCCCTGACTTCCATCTTGTAAAGGTCTTTCAGCGGTTCTATGACCTTTCCGGCTCTGACCATCTCCTCTATAACCGGTATTCTGTTGTGGTGCGTCTTTATCTTGTTCGCGTGTTTCGTTTCACCCGTTTCTATCCTGTCAGGGTATATTGTGCCCTGACCCAAAAGATTTCCCTCTCCGGAGGTTTCTGATAAGAGCGGTTCCACAGTTTGTATGAACGATTCACCTATAATCTTTCTTTTCTTTTCCGGGTCGCTTATTCCTTCGAGTTTCCCGATGAAGTTCTTTGAGGCGTCTATGAACTTCATTCTGCCGAGAAGACCTTGTTTCTCAAAAAGGTCCATCACTTCCCTGCTCTCGTTTTCCCTCATAAGCCCGGTGTCAACGTGTATGAAAGACAGGCTTTCGCGCGGCAGATATTTGCCAAGCACCACTGCGGCTACTGTTGAATCTACTCCTCCGCTGACTAGCATTACTGTTTTTTTGCCGAAAGCTTCCTTTATGACATTATTTTTTATTTTTTCGAGCATCGTTTTCTGATCCCAGGATTTAATACAGCCGCATATTTTAAAAACAAAGTTTTCTATCATTTTTATGCCGTTGGGAGTGTCGTCCACTTCCGGATGAAACTGAAAGCCGAAATGTTTTGACGGAAGATGCTGTAGCGCTGAATATCTCTGGATCCGCCCTTCTGGAGAAACCGAAACGCCTGTTTCTTCCATCTGGCCTGGAGAGACAACTGCGTCACCGTGGCTCATCCAAACCGTTTCTTCCAGGGAAAGGCCTTCGAATATCTCGGATTTCTTTGTTATCCTCAAAACGCTTTTACCGTATTCCTGTCCCTTGTTTTCGATTTTACCGCCGTGGAATTTGGCGATCTCCTGATGGCCGAAACAAAAACCGAGAACCGGGATATCTTTGCCTAAAATTTCTCCGCCGATTGCCAGTTCGTTTTGTGAACTCAAGGCGGGACTGCCGGAAAGGATCACTCCTTTGAATTCAGACAGAACGCTCATGTCCGCGTCGGGATTCAGTATCTCCGAGAAAACTCCCGTCTCCCTCACTTTGGTGGCAATGAGATGCGCATACTGACCCCCAAGGTCTATCACAGCGATTTTGTCCGGCACAATTTCCTCTTTTCTTTTTTTTTGCCGCGTGCTAACAGCAATTCAATGAAATTAGTATCAGAAAATATAACATTTTCATGGAACAAAGGAAAATTATTATCTGACGTCAGTCTTGAGATAGAGGACGGAAGTGTCGCGACTCTTTCCGGAGATGTTGCATCCGGTAAAAGCACACTCCTTTTCGCTTTGTCCGGTTTGCTGGTGCCGGATTCCGGAAAAGTTTACTGCAGTGGAAACGGAGTTTCGACATCGTCGTCTTCCTCTTTCACAGGACTGATAAGGCAGGAAATATTCAATCAAATAGCTTTTACAACATCAGAAAAGGAATTGCGATTCAGCGCTTCTCTCGCAAAAGGCAACTCCTCGCACGGCTTAATATCAGCCTCGGAAATCGCGAAAGAATGGACTATCAATTCTAAAAAAACCTTCGATATGGACTATTACGAACTTTTGAAGCTTTTCACTGCGGGATTCTGCATGACCGGGAAAAAATTCATACTGTTCGATGAAGTATTCATCAATCTGACTGAAAATGAGAGAAAGGAGATGACCGAAAAACTGCTCAACCACGGCATCGGGTGTCTTTACGTCACGCAATTCCCCTCTTTTTTCAAAAACATAACCAAAAAGCATTACTTTCTGGAAAAAGGCGGACTGACAGAAGATCCCGAACTGTCTTTAAAAGATGTGACAATTGAAAGAGTTCAGAATATCTTCACAAAGCCAAATTACTTCAAACTTGATTCCAACAATTCTTTGATCAAAGAACTGAAAAGCCGATTGAAAAAGAAGGGAAAAATTTCATTTCTCCCTCAATGTTCCGAACGCCTTTTCTTTTACAGAGATATCGGCAGGGAACTTGCCTGGCGGAGAATCGACAGAGACCTTTTTCTTAAAATGGCTCAAGGAGCGGGTTTTCCGGACGACATTATCGGAGCCGACCCTTTTACTCTTTCATCCGGCCAAAGACGCGCGATTGCTATTTGTCTGGCTCTGTCGAGAAATCCCGAGATTATTTTTATCGAGAATCCGCTCCTTCACCTCGACGCAAAAAGAATAAAATGGTTCATGGAAGAACTCGAAACTTATACCCGCTCAGGCGGTTCGGTTTTCTACACGTCACCCAAAGGCCTCATAACAACTGATTTGCCGGAATCTGCGTAAGGAATCCCCTTGTTCAGTTTGACCTGAATATATGTTATAATTATAATTGAATTGGTTTTTTACTTATAAATTATCCCATTTTCAGGAGGTTTATATGGCTGATATAAAAATCAAAATCGGACTCGCAGACATGCTGAAAGGCGGCGTCATAATGGACGTCACCGACGCCAAACAGGCCTCGATAGCACAGGAAGCCGGAGCAGTAGCTGTGATGGCTCTGGAAAGAGTGCCTGCGGACATCCGGGCTTCCGGGGGAGTGGCAAGGATGGCGAGCCTGAAAAAAATCAAAGAGATCATGCAAACCGTGGACATACCGGTGATGGCAAAGTGCCGGATAGGACATTTTGCCGAGGCGCAGATACTTCAGGCCGTAGGCGTGGATTTCATTGACGAATCGGAAGTTTTGACGCCGGCTGACGATAGATTCCACGTAAACAAACACGCCTTCGAAGTGCCTTTCGTCTGCGGATGCAGAAACCTCGGCGAGGCTCTCAGGAGGATCGGAGAAGGAGCCGCGCTGATAAGAACAAAAGGAGAGGCGGGCACAGGAGACATAATCCACGCTGTCAGACACATGCGAACGGTTCAGCACGACATAAAAGTACTGACTGCTCTCAGGGACGACGAGCTCATGGCACAATCGAAAGAACTCGGCGCACCTTATTCTCTCGTAAAGAATGTTGCCGAAACCGCCAAACTGCCTGTGCCGAATTTCGCCGCAGGAGGCATAGCGACACCTGCCGACGCATCTTTAATGATGCAACTCGGCGCAGAAAGTATTTTCGTCGGATCGGGAATATTCAAGTCTTCCGACCCGGAAAAAAGAGCGAGAGCGATAGTTCTGGCCGTGACGCATTACAAAGACGCCAAAGCAGTCGCTGAAATTTCTGAAGAACTCGGCGAGGGGATGAGAGGGATAGATTCTTCAAAGCTCTCCCCTGAAGAAGAACTTCAGTCTAGAGGATGGTAACGAAAATAGCCGTAGTCGCCTTACAGGGCGATTACGACTCTCATTCCAGAAAGGTTCTGGAATACTTCAGGGATTCCAAGGTCTTTTTTATCAGAAAACCGGGGGACTTTCCTGAAACCGTCGATCTTATAATAATTCCTGGCGGGGAGTCTTCAACAATTTCAATACTTTCAGACCTCTCGCGTCTCGGAGAAAGAATAATATCTGAAACAGAAAAAGGCGTCGCGCTTTTCGGGACCTGCGCGGGAAGCATAATGCTTTCAAAAAATATTCTCAACCCCGGCAGAGCGAAACCTTGGAGTCTAATTGACATAGAAACAGAAAGAAATGCCTACGGAAGGCAGGTGGATTCATCAGTCAAGGAAATCCGCTTCACTTCTTCCGGAAGAAAATTCACCGGAACAGATTCAATGAACGGCATTTTTATAAGAGCCCCGAGGATAACGAGAACAGGAAATGGCGTCCAAGTACTCGCCGAATCCGAAGGCAGTCCGGTCTTGGTCATCCAAAACAGGATAATCGCCTGCACATTCCATCCTGAACTTTCGGACGGTTTTGACGTTTACAGAATTATTGAGAGCATCATTGTTTCATAGGAATCGAGTTTTACTGGAATCGTTCAGATGTTTTATAATTAAACATCAGATCAGATCGATGTATTTTTTTCTCTTTTGATTGTATTCCTCTTCATTAATCAATCCCTGTTCGTAGAGTTCCTTGAGTTTTTTCAATCCCTCAACAGGTAAAGTTTCACCGGACGGTTTGGCGTTAAGGGAATTGATAATCTCCAGGAGCATATCTTTTACCGAGACCATCGAAACCTGGGATGGAAAATTCGTTTCGAGAAACTTGTTGCCGTTTATTATGAGGTTGCTCGTCATTCCGGGAAGAAAAACAACCGATTCGATTTCATCGTACATATAATTCTGCGGTTTCTGCATTATATTGTGCGAATAAATCGCGTTTTCCGTGAAAAGAGCCCCGTCTTTCGCGCTTCCGAAAGTCGTATTGTCTATGAGAAGAAGAATTGTTTTTGTGGGAACACCCCTGGCGTAGCTGTTTTGAACATTGTGAAGCTTTTTAAACGGTATGTCCGGATGAAAAAAAATTTTATCATCTTTAATTTTACTTTTATAGGATTCGACAATCTTCCTGACGTTCTCATTCATTTCCATATTTATCCTCCCCTTCGGACACTTTCAAAATTTTCAGCCATTATTCCGTAAATTTTAATAAAAATCCCGTTCAATATAAAGTCAAAAATAAACTGAGAAGTTTAATCGTGACATTTTTCGCAGAAGCATCTTCAGGGATAATGCTATAAACATCTCATATTCCGCAATTATTTTACTATTTCATACCAAATGTGGTAAATTGTTGTTAATTAATTCGTTCGGGAAAAAAACTGGAGAGTGACAACGTAAATGACAAAATTAGGAAAAATCTTTTTTGCGCCGTATTTCTTTCTTTTCATACTTGAAATATCTGCATTTTTTTCTGCCGACAAAGCTTTTGCCGTGGATTTTTCCGAGAACCCGATCTCGGATAAAGAATTGAACTGCCTTCAAAACCTTTTCCCTTCGTCGGTATCTTTTTCAAAAGCGCTTTTGGACACGACTGTTTATTTTACAGCGATTGAATCTTATTCAGTGTCCGGATACGCCTTCGTCGGAGAGAACAGAGGCATTGGAGGCCCGATAATCACAATGACAGGCTTTGATGTAAACGGCTTTTGCACCGGCGTTCAGGTTGTTTCTCACGAAGAGACGCCGCAATACTTCGCTCTTCTTGAAAAGAAAAATTTCTTTGGTGAATTTTCCGGAGTAAATATTGACAGCATAGACGTACCGGGAAAGAATTTTATGAATTACAGCATCGACGCTGTGACTGGAGCGACTATAAGTTCTGAGGCCGTGCTTGAAAATTTTTGGGAAGGAGCCCAGTTATTTCTTTTTCTAAAAAGGGAGAACAAATGAAAGTTTTATTTATCGCGGCAATATTTTTGTTAATGTCAATCGGTATCCTTTTCCCGGAGATGATGCTGAAGGATTACATGGACACGGCCGGAGAGCTCAACAACCAGGGAAAGACCGAAGAAGCTATAACTCTGATGAGGGAAGCCGCCGAAAAATACCCGGACAATCCTGATGTTCTGGCCCTTCTGGGTTTTTACGTCGGCAAAAGCGCCGGCGAAACCGATAATTTCCAACTTCAGGCCTCCCGCGCGTTCGAATCCTTCAACATACTCGATAAAGCGGTGCGCCTCGATTTCGAAAATCTTAACGCCCTGTTCTACAGAGGTCTCATGAGTGTTAAAGTGCCTCCTTTTTTGGGAAAACTGAACCAGGGCATAGAAGACCTTGAAACCTTACTTTCTCTGCTGGCAAGCGCCCCAGAACATGAAGTACAGCGCTACGCTGTCCAGACGAGGATGTTTTTAGCCGAAGGATACGAGAAAAAAGAAGACATTTTATCTGCTCTTAAAATGTGGGAAGAAATTTTCGAATTGAATTCGGATCCTGAAATTACGCAAAAAGCCAGTCAGGAAATCGAAAGACTGAAAGAAATTGTCATACCTTTTTTAGAATCAGAAAGCATAAGCCCTTCAGATTTGGAAGAAGTTTTAACACAGGCTCAACTCTTATACGAGTCGGAGGAGTATTTCAAAGCAGAAACGCTATTGCTTAAAGCCGTTGAAACAGACGAAAACTGCGTGGATGCGCATTCTCTTCTCGCATACGTCTATCTCGCTTTAAGCGAGGCCGGATACGCCGAAATCATTTCCGAGAACACGGATTACAGGACGAATCTGTGCTTCAAGGCGATGGATCAACTCGACAGAGTACTAGAACTCGAACCGGAAAATACTGAATTCAGACTTTTGAGGGGAATAATGGGAGTCCAGTTTCCTTTCTTCGTCGGAAGGCTCGAACAGGGCATATCCGACTTGAATATTTTTATGCAAAGCAGCGCTCCCGACTCCATGAAAGCCGAGGCTCTTTTCAACTTGGGTTACGGCTACAGAAAACTCGGCACTTCCAAATGGATAAGTGTCGTAAATGATTATCCGTCTTCTGAACAAGCCGAATCGGTCTTTGAGAGCTTCAACCCCCGTCCCACGGTGTCGGATATTACTTCTCTGGAAACACCTTGTCTTACAATAGAATTCGCCCTCGGTTTCCAGGACGAACTCCCGCCTCAGACTGCCGTCTGGATCGAGGATGAAAAGGGTAATTTCGTCAAGACAATTTACGTTTCCGGATTCGCGGGACACGTCAAATCAGTCCAGGTCACACTGCCCTTGTGGGGCAACACATCGAATTTCGAGACTGACGCGACTACCGGGGCGAGCATAGATCTCGGCAATCATTTTTACACATGGGACCTCGATGACGGCTTCGGTGATATGGTCCCGAACGGCATTTACGTCGTCAATGTCGAAGTCAGTTACTGGCCGAGTTATAAATATGAAACGGTATCGCTTCCAATCCTTTTGGCTGACGGGAACAAATATGCGGTGAAAAACGACGCCCTGCTGGTACCGTATCTCGAACTGAATTACATTTACCAGGCTGTAAAATGACGCGAGATGATACAAGACAGCTTCAGGAAATCTTTGGTTTCACGACAGATGGATTGTACGCCAACAAAAGCGGAACTCTATCTCAGGATCAGAAAAACAAGATAAAAGCCATAAACAAACTGACGATTCAAAGGCTGTCCACGACATTTTTTATAGCAATTCTTATTATTGCAATAGGAGGATTCGTTTTTTATAAAAAAAACGGCGTGTTTCCCTCTGACATAACACAAATATGGCCTTTTTTACTTTATTCACCTATCTTTTTTGTTCCGATTATTATTTATTTTTTAAGAAACAAGGACCTCCGTGAAAGTAAAATCTCATCGGTCAGCGGCACTCTGACCCCTGAAACCGGGAAAAAATACAATGCTTACAACCAGATTAATTTCGGAGGTACAAGATTCTACATGACCGGTGTACAGGCAGAAACCCTTAAAAACGGGTATTACACGATTTATTACATCAAATCAGCTTCCGGCAACATCATTCTTTCTGTCGATGGAGGTTGATTTTCACATTACTATCAAATCACATTTAAAAAACTTAAAAGCCTATATAAGATTTTCAAATCATTGAAAACCATATCTGTCGCAGATTGGGATTACCGGAAAATTATTATGGAAAAGAAC
>JAFGSQ010000025.1 GCA_016934535.1 candidate division WOR-3 bacterium | reverse complement strand
TCACATTATGACCTCGAAAATATTCAATCCAAACAGAAGAATCTACAAGAACTCCGGTCATCTTTTTCTCAAACTGTTCAGGTCTATATCCAGATCAATTTTCCCGTAGTATCTTTTCAAGTCCTTTATCTTCTCCCTCTGGATTAGTAATTTAAGGGCTGATTTGATGACTTGGGTTTTTGTCCTGCTTTTTGTCAGCTTCATCGCTTCGTTAACAAGATCTTCGGGCAGGTCTATTGTAGTTCTCATTTTTCCTCCTCTTATGCATATTATACTGTTTTATATGCATAATCAATTCATTTATTATGCACAATTTTATGTATGTTTTAATGTTAAAAATAATCTATTTTCATGTTATAATGCGTTTTATAAGAACGAAAAGGGAGTTGATAAATACATCTGCTACTAAAAGAGCAATTATTTATCAGTTCTTTTGTAATTGAACATGTTACGCTTGTTTTTCTTGAATACTTTTAAATAATAAAAACAAAAAAAGAAGGTCTTATGAAAAAAACCACGCTTTTCGTTGGAATTATTGTAATTAGTATCTGCATATTTTCTTTGCAGAGCTGTTCAAAAAAAGGACTGGAAAAAGACGGTGCGGACACTGTTTTTTCCGGACCCACATGGTCGGGAGAACCCCTTGATCCCTACGAAATATTCCAAAAACACTACGACGCCATGGGTGGTCTCGAAAACGTCAGAAAAGAAAAATCAAATTACATAGAGGGGAACATAACAATTGTCGGCACCGGACTCGAAGGGACTTTCAAGCAGTGGAACGAATACCCCTTGAAAAGAAAAGAAGAAGTCGACCTCACCATAATCTCGCAGACATCTGGCGACGACGGAGAGTTCAGCTGGCTCATAGACATGAACGGTAAACTTCAAATTCAAAAGGACTCAAACACCGTTCAGGAGAGAAGGATTACAGAACTTTTGGCTGATTACGAACACTTGAACAGAAACTCAGAATATTTCAATCTATCTTTCCTCGGCGCGGACACGGCAAACGGACTTGACTGCTATGTCATAGAGTTGAAAAACAATATAAACGAAGACAAGGAATGGCGTTATTTCGACACTTCAAGTTATTATCTCGTCAAAAAAATAGATTTCAAGCACCCCCATGAGACCCACACCATGTTTTCAGATTACAGGGAAATTGATGGAATTTTCTGCTCTTTCCGCCAGGAAATCGAAATTCTTCCCCTTAAACAAAAACAGGTAATCGAGATAACCCGGTATGACATAAATCCTGAAATAGAAGATCAAATTTTCATCATACCGGAAGAAAGCGCGCCGGATTTTGTCTTTGCCAACGGCAAATTTGCCGAAAACATACCCTTTGATTTCATAGAAGACCACATCTACATCGAAGTGGATATTGAAGGAAAGAAAAGTCTTTGGATTTTAGATTGCGGCGCGTCGGCTTCAGTCATAAGTCTCGAATACGCGCAGGAACTTGGACTCGACCTTCAGGGCTCTCTGACAGGACAAGGAGTCGGCGGCACGGTAGACGTCACTTTTACAACGCTTCCGCCCTTCAGCTTAAAAGGTTTGGAGTTCAAAGAGCAGAAAGTAGTGGCCATCGAGATTCAGAATTTCATGAAAAAACTCTCGAGAATGGAAGTCTGCGGAATCCTCGGATACGATTTCTTGTCGAGATTCGTCACTAAAATAGACTACGCAAATGAAAGGATTTCTTTTTATCTTCCAGACAGTTTCGAATACAAAGGTGCAGGAACCATTATTAACTCACCGCTTGAAGACAACATGTTCATAGTGCCGATGAGCGTAGACGACAAATACTCCGGAATGTGGCGGCTCGACATAGGCGCGACGGGACTGTCTTTTCATCATCACTACGCCGAAGAAAATGACCTCCTCGAAATCGAAGGCATTGAATCAGTCGCTTTCGGTGCAGATGGTGAAATATCCGATAAAAGAGCTCTGTTTGATTTTGTCAGGATAGAGGATTTCAGGGTCGAAACCACCGTCATATCAATACCAACAGAGACCGGTATCGGAGCTTTTTCCGACAGGCGTTACGTGGGAAATCTTGGAAATGATATATTAAAGCACTTTGTCCTCTATCTCGATTATCAGAATCAGAAAATAATCCTCGAAAAAGGTGAAGATTACAGCAGAAATTTCCCAAGAGAGAAGAGCGGTATGGCGATATGGGACACTGAAGAAGGTGTGGAATTATTCTTTATTTCTCCCGGAACTCCCTCCGATAGAGCCGGATTCAAGGAAGGAGACATCATTTTAGCAATAGACGGAAAAGACATAGGGGACTTTGCAACCTTGTCAGAAATCAGGGAAATTTTCAGATCTGAAGAAGGGACAAAAATCCAGTTGAAAGTTAAAAGAGGAGTTGAAATTCTCGACATAGACCTCGTCCTCGAAGAATTATATTGAGATCTGTTAAATTTTCTATGTTTAAAGGTTAAGAAATTTGAATCACGAAGAAAATTTCTTATTTGCCTTCTGCAAATAAGTTTACATACAATTATCCCTTGTTCATTCGCGTAACGATATTTTCATCTATGATGAAAAATCGGATTAGTGTCCATTCGCGGTAAGTGATCTTTATTTTCTTCGTGTTGGATCCGGTTTTTTTTGTATTCAAAAAAATACCGACAAGGTGGTTGTATTCTCTTTAGTTTTCACGATCTGAGCCAGAGCATTATATCCTTGAAGTTGAACTTTTTTCCGGTCATCAATATTCCCACCCTGAATATTTTGGCGGCGAGAAAGAACAGGAAAAAAATTGTCAATACAATCAGGCCATAGGCAATAGCCACCTGATAGAGAGGCGGGGAAGATATAGTGGTCCTGAGAAACATGACCATCGGAGCCGTGAAAGGGAAAAGCGAAAAAAAGACGGCAAAACCCGAGTTCGGATTCATTATTATCGCCGATACGCTTATCATCGGAAGGATGAGTAGAAAAATCACCGGCATAGCGAGCTGTTGAAGGTTGTTCTCGTCCTCCGAAGCCGCTCCGAGCGCGGCGTAGACAGCCGCATACATAAGAAAACCGAGAATGTAAAACGATATAAGATAGCCGTAGATTCCGTGGGGTAGGGCGGGGACATTCAGATTTTGAAATCTGCTTCCTATAATTTTTAAGGCGAAAAAACTCAATGAAAGCCAGAACCCGTATTGAAGAAGACTCGCAGCGGCTTGGCCTGAAATTTTTCCGAGCATGAGGGTGAAAGGTTTGACGGAGGAAAGGATGATTTCGACCGTTTTTGTCTTCTTTTCGTTTATGACAGACCTTCCTATGGATTGTCCGTAAATAAGTATTGTCATGTAGAGAAGAGTTGTGAAAGTAATCGCCGTGAAAAAAGACGCCAAAAAATCCTGTCTGACCTTTAGGCCTTCTTTGGTCAGTTTGACGGCGCTTATGACCGGAGGCAAAGTCAGCGAGCTGACCCTCGACGGATCAATACCTTCGTTTATCATCCTCTGGGTTATTACGTAGTTGCCAAGAGCTCCTTCAAGCGACGCGATTATAGTGTAGTCCGCCATGTCTTTTGTGACAAACTCGAAGGTGTCTTTTGTGAGTATGCTTTCAGGGAAGACGACGTATCCGTAGATAACTCCCTTTCTTACAAATGAATCGAGAACATTTTTCGAATCGGAGCTTTTGACGATGTCTATACCGGAGTTTTTTAGTCTCATCTTCATTGCCGCGGCAATGTTGTTGTCTTCTGTAACAATATATACAACGACATTTTTCGTCTGAGTGCTTTTCATCAAGAACATTGGAAAAACCGTGATTCCTATCATGAAAACAGGCCCGAGAAGCGTAAAGACTATAAAACTCTTGTTCATTGCGACGGTTTTGAATTCCTGTCTGAGAACGCAGAAAAACTTTTTCATTCTTCCGCCTTTTTGCCTCCGACGAGGTCTATGAAAATTTTCTGTAGTGAAGGTCTGGTCACCTCAAACCTCATAACGGACTCTTTTCCGGCTACGGCAGTCAAAAGATCGTCAGGTGTTTTCCCTGGAGCTAATGCTATCTCTACCCAGCGCGGATAGGATATTATGTCAGAAACCAGACCGGTGTTTTTCAAAAATCCAAGGTCTCCGTCAAATTCCATTATGACCGAGTTCTTGCCGAATTTCTTTTTTACGCCGTCGAGAGTTCCGTAGACGACTTCTCTGCCCTTGTCTATTAGAAAAATCGAGTCGCAAATCTTTTCCGCCTGCTCCATTATGTGAGTTGAAAATATTATCGTCTTTCTCTTGTCAGAAAGTTCCTGGACTGTTTCTCTTATCACCTCGGAGCTCACAGGATCGAGACCGGCAAATGGTTCGTCGAGAAAAATTATATCGGGGTCGTGCAGGACTGCGGCTATGAACTGGACTTTCTGGCTCATGCCTTTTGAAAGTTCTTCGACCTTTCTCTCTTTCCATTCCGGCAGACCAAGCTTTTCGAGCCATTCGTCTATTTTTCCGCTTGTCTCTTTCGCCGATTTGCCTTTTAAGGACGCAAAATATCTTAAAACGGCCGAAACCTTGAATTTTTTATATATCCCTCTCTCTTCCGGAAGATATCCTATTCTGTCAAAATCCCTGTCAGAGATTTTTTTGCCGTCGAAAAGAATCTCGCCCGAATCGGGAGCTATTATGTTCATGACCATTCTTATCGTCGTGGATTTTCCAGCTCCGTTGGGACCTATCAGACCGAGAAGCTCTCCGGATTTCACTTCGAAAGACACGCCATCAACAGCTTTAACGGACTGATAATATTTCCGGACGTCACGCAGTGTAAGAGTCATCTTTTGAAACCTTTCCTGACCAACGGGTTGGCGCTTTCTTCTCTCTTGAGCATTTCGACTATGCCTCCTCTTCTTAACAGGGAACGGTAGTCGGATTCGCAGTTTGTCAAAATATTTCCGAGATATTTTAAATTCTTTTCCATGTATTTCTTGTAGGGATTGATTTTTATGCCAAAATTGCTTTCAAAATGACCTTCAACCAGATCGAAAACGCCCTGGTATTCTCCGTAAATTTTGTTTTTTGACACGTCTTTGTAAAACGTCTCGGTGTTTTTCAAAAGATCTATCTCGCTTGGAAAACCGGGTATTCCGGCTTCGGAAAATTCTCTGAAAAGAAAAAGGAGTTTTTCGAGATAAAACCTGTCCGCTATCTGAGCGACGAGATCCGAGGTTCCCACTATTTTTCCTAAAAACTTAAGTTCATCGGAGTGAAACGGGATTTCGTCAATGGGCAGTTCGAGAATTGTCGAGGCTATTATGTGCGAAGCCCTCATTCTGTCGAAATTCGTGTATCCCTTTTCTCCGAGATAATTCGACGCGAAAACAATACTCCTTTCTTCATGACCGACGGAAAACTTCGCCCCTGTTCCGCTTTCGTCTTCCGTTCTCTGTATGTATCCGACGTCGTGAAAAAGAGAAGATATCAGGGACAGGCGGATGTACTCGTCTTTGAAGCGTATTCCCGAACGGGCGGCGCCGTCTATCAGCCTCGAAGATGCGAGATACACAGAAAGTGTGTGCGACAAATCGTGGTATTTCGTTGTGCATTTTCTGTAACCCGGGAATTTTCCGTCAAAAAGATCCAAAATGTCTTCGAACACTTTTTTCAATCCTGACATGTCGAAATCAGGATAAGCACTTTTTATAGCTTTTCTGGATTGTTCGTATATGTCTTCGGGTTTTTCCGGGAAAAAATACCTGTAATCGAGGATTCCGTTCACATCACTCATAAACAGTAATTATTACTTTTTATTTGTTTTGTAAAGATATTTTCATACTTTAACTGATTATTTTTTAAAATATTGTGAATTTTCCGCTGAATGACCTATTCTTGAGAACAGGTCATTCAGCGGCAAGTTTTCCGTGTTTTGATCCCGTTACAAAAGATTCGACGCGAGTTCGGCCAGAGGTGAACGGACGCCTTTTTCGAGGGTTACGTTGGCGTATATCTCCTGGCCTTTCATTTTGTCTATGAGATAGGTCAAGCCGTTGCTTCTGGAGTCAAGGTATGGCGTATCTATCTGATGCGGATCGCCCGTGAAGACGACTTTCGTGCCTTCTCCCGCCCTCGTTATTATCGTCTTGACCTCGTGAGGAGTCAGGTTCTGCGCCTCGTCAATAATAAAATAAAACCTCGACAAGCTCCTTCCCCTTATAAACGCCAGAGGAATTATAAGCAATTTTTCGTTGTTCAAAAGCTCGGTTATCTTGGCAAATTCCTTTGAATCCGATGAATACTGGTTCTGTATTACGGATAAATTGTCGAAAAGTGGCTGCATGTAGGGGTCAATTTTGCTCTTGACGTCCCCGGGAAGAAAACCTATGTCTTTGTTTGACAGAGGTATTATCGGCCTCGCCAGAAGTATCTGGCTGTAGTATTTCCTGACCTCGAGGGCGGCGGCAAGAGCCATCAGCGTTTTACCGGTACCCGCTTTGCCTGAAAGAGTCGCGAGCTGGATGTCCTGGTTTATTAGAGCGTCTAGAGAAAATGTCTGCTCGGCGTTTCTCGGCTGTATGCCGTAAGCGCTTTTTCGCTCTACAAGTCTCAGGGATTGAGTTCCTGAATTGTATACGCTGAGAATGCTCTTGTGGTCGTTCCTGAGAATGAAATATTCGTTGGGATAGGGTTCCAGTCCGAGCTGAGTTTCGGCAAGCCCTATGTTCTTTTTTTCGTAAAGGGAGTCTATGATTTCATCGGACACGTCTTCAATCAGGTTTTTGCCCGTGTAAAGCGCGTCTATATCTTTTATCTTTCCCGTCAGGTAATCCTCCGCCCTGACTCCAATACCTTTGGCTTTTATCCTGAGATTGATGTCCTTTGTCACGAGGACCACTCTTTTGTCTCCGAATTTTTTAGAAAGGTTGTAGGCGACGGACAGTATTCTGTGGTCGGGGCTGTCGTCTATGAGCGTTTCTGAAAGAAATTTGTCTTTTTTGAGGTTCGTGTCCACACTGACCAAGCTTCCGCTTTCGAGTTTGATCCCGTCCGTTGTCAGGCTGTCTCCGAGAAGCGAATCGAGTTCCCTGGAAAACTCCCTGACGTTGTAATTGATCATCTCGTTGCCTTTTTTGAACTTGTCTATTTCTTCGAGGACTGTTATCGGTATGACGACGTTGTTTTCCTTGAAAGAGTAAATGCATCTGTAATCGTACATTATTACGTTAGTGTCGAGAACGTAGATTTTAGCGTCATTCATGAGATTCATCGGAAACACCCCTTTCTCCGCCGAGGAATACAGGCGACAGAGCCCAAAACAGACTGTCAGAGGTGTCGAGCGCTTCGACAGCCGCCGCATAAAAAACCGACATAGCCCGGCTGTCAATGTCTCTTTCGAAAGCGGCGCTCAGTGCCGGTGTTCGAAAACTCTCAAGTCTGCCGTTTTCGTCCAAGTGTTGACGGTTTATTATACCGCCGTAGTCGTAACCGAGCAACAATCGTCTGTTTTCTGAAGAATCTCCAAAGGCTCTCAGCAGAAGCCCTTCTCTCACCCAAAGCCCTTCCAGTTCGGAAAATCCGGAAGTCGAGTAGAGCCTGCAGGACATTTTCCCGCTTTTTCTAATGACATCGGAAAAGGCACTGTCGGAAAGCGCTATTACACTGAGGTCGTAGTCAATGCCCGAAATTTCTGCCAAAATACACCTTGCCACGACGTCGCCCGGATATAAAATCCTTCCGTCGCCGTTTTTCACCGCCAAAGCGTTATTTCTGCAGAAATCCTCCACGTCTTTTCCCTCGAGGTCTATTTCGTCAAAAAGGTCTCCATAAACTTTTGAGAGATCAAAAGGTATTTTTTCCGAGATCTCGTCCATGTACCAGGGTAAATTCAGAAGAGTGCGGTTTATGACTATGGTCCCCGTGTCCGAGACAGGATCGTAATTCCTTATTCCGCCGACAATCTGGGCAAACCAGAGAGTGAATGTGTCGTTGTCTCCCTGCACCATTATCACGGATTTCCCCGAAGTTGACTCGAGCACGTTCATCGCGAAGGCGTGTGCCGTCCAGTTGCCTCTTCTGTTGGCGTGACCCGTGAAGCCGTTGTAAAGTCCCGTCGCCGTAAAAATCAGCGACAGGGTCAGGGCGATTTTCCTTTTGACGTAAATCAGCGAACAAAGAGAGAAAGCGTATATCAAAGCGAAACCGGCTGAAAAAAAATAATCCCTGGGTCTCGCTTCTTTAGGCACGTGCGAGGGATCCGTATCGCTCGAACAGAATTTAAAATTGAAAACAAAAACGAGAACAAGGCTGAGGCAGAGCATGAAAAGAAGAAATACCGCGAGTTTTTTTTTGCTTTTTTCGCGAAAAGCCCTGAAGAGGGAATATGAAAAAAGCAAAACGAAAACCGTCATGAACAATGAAGTTAAAGCCATACCGGACGCTCCGAATTTTCCCTCCCTGACGAAAGGCGTGAACTGCCACGATAAATAATTGACGTAGGAAACGTTTTGATAAAAAAAACCTTTCACAAAGCCGTAACCGGTCAATGACGAAGTGCTTCTTTCCAAAAGGCTATTGCTCCCGTACTGCCTTCTCAGAGCGACATCGGTAAGGTCGCTAATACTTTCAATAGAAGACTCGTTCAGCGAGGGTTTTTCAAGAGCCCTGAAATACAATATCATGTAAGAAGAAGCTCCGAGGGAGGCGCACAAAAGCGAAACTGCAACAATAATGATTTTCGTCCTCTTTTTAACTTCTGACAGAACGAAAGCGGCTGCGACAGGTATCGAAGATATCATAGCCGTCGCGTGAATTGAAAAAGACAGGGCAATGAGATATGAAGCGGTCAAAAAATACCTGGTTTTTCCTTCGGTTGTCTTCAAAGACATCCAAAGCAGAGCGAATATAGCGAGAGTCGAAAGTCCGTAAACTTCGGCTTCCACGGCGCTATCCCAGACGGAGAAACTCATCATGCCGCAGACGGCGGCGCTCGCCAGAACATATTTTTTGAAAATGCTTTCGGTTCCAAATATCTTTTTAAGCGAAAGAAATAGAAATACGCCGGCCCCAGCGGTCGCCGTCACGCTGAGGAAATTCACGCATCTTGCCGTTAAAGCGGCGTCATTGGCAAATGCGCAGAAAACTCTCGACAGAGTCACATAAAGCGGACTGCCCGGAGGATGCGGTATGCCCCAGCAGGATGCGGCCGCGACAAATTCAGAGCTGTCCCACCAGGAAATCGTCGGCGCCGAAGTCGCGGCAAAAACAAGAAACAAAAAAAGGAAAACCGCCAGAGCTGTTACGGCGTCTTTTTTGTGCCTCATTTTCTTCCGGTCCGGAAATACCCCTCACATCATTCGACGAGTGAATCCGGTTCCGAAAATAACCAACCCATGCCGAAAGACGTAATAAGCGAATCATCCACTTCAACATTTTCAAGATAAAGACCGACGACGAATTTTGCAAAACCGGTGTCTCCCGTCTCCCTGAGAACGCCCTGATCTATCCATTCGACGACAAAAGCGTAATCAACAGAATAAAGACCCGCGCTTTCAAGAAGAGCCTTTGCCCCCTCCCTGTCGCCGTCTCTGTAGCTGAAAAGACCCTGCAGTATGACGTAATCCTGAAGCGACGTGTTTTTAAGAACGTCTTGAGACGCCAGAAATTCTTTCTTGGCTTCTTCGTTTTCCTGGAAATACAACAGTGTGTAGATTTTTTTTGCTGTGAAAAATCCCACGGAGAACGACAGCCTTTCCTTTTCGGAGGGGATGTACTCCCTTTCAATTCTCGATTCCATCCGCGATATAAAATCGTCAATAAGAGCTGCGGCTTCTTCTTTCATTCCGGCAATTTTGTAAGCTTCGACCAGATAGTACGTGAACTGCAGTTCGTTGCCTTTGCTTATGAGATTGCCGATCTTCATGTATATGAGCGCTTTTGCCGGATCTGTTGTTTCGCCTTTTTCAAATTTTTTAATTTCATTCGTGCCCAGAAGGAAAAATCCCGCGGCGTAATTCGAGGCGAGTCTTGCAAATTCGTCATTGTACAACGTGCTTTCGTCTCTTTTTACCATGTCTAATGGCAAATTTCCAAGCGACAGACGCCCTTTTTCGTCGAGCATATCCTTGGAGAATATGCCTCTGAAGCGGAATACTTCGTTGTACAGGCTTTCTGTGTATGCGTAGTTTACGTTCTGGAACATGGTTGAGGCTTCATCTATCTTTTCGTTTGACACGCAGTAGACTAATCCTTCTGTCTTCAGCCAGGGCTCCAGCATTAGCATGTTTTCCTGACTGCACGTCGAAGAAAAATAAACTTTGTGCTGTGCGGCGGGATTTGTAATTCTGCCGGCGAATTCGGCGAATTCCGCAGTCTTCATAAACAGCACTTCTTCAGTGAATTCGACGCCGTTGACAGTGCAAATTATCGAACGCACGGCTATGTCTTTGGGCAGGAGTATTTCTACCGGCTGAACCATCCCTCCGCTGACGGATAGTTCAAGGGGTATGTATTCAACTGCGTAACCAATGGAAATTTCGTTGAGCAGCCAGTTTTCGAAACTGTCTCCATTTTCTTCAGCTATCTTTATCGAATATTCCATTTTCTCAATATCGTTTAAAGCCGACCACCGGTTCTCTTTCTCCGAGTCGCCTTTTATGTGTTTTTTGAAAGCGTATTCGTTCCATTCGGCCATCGCGGGATTTTCTACGCTGTAATAGTTTTCTGAATTGACTACTTTTATTTCGTGTTTGCTCCATTTTCTGAAAGCGTTCGAAAAATGTATAGGGAAACCCTGTTCGTGGATTTGTTTTATGTACCAGTTCGTGTTCAATAGCGAAAAATTGGCGACTATCACGCCGGTGTCCGCCTCG